>WHTA01000169.1 GCA_009379825.1 Streptosporangiales bacterium | reverse complement strand
GCCCTCGCCGATGCGCGCCGACAGCCACCGGGAGAGCAGACCGATGCCCGCTTCGGCCAGCGCGATCGCGGCGATCAGCACGGCCAGGCCGATCACGACGCGCAGCGCAGCCCCTTCGACGATCCGGTCGACGACCCTGCCGGCGAGCAGCGGCGTGGCCACCGCGAGGGTGGCGGTGACGGTGCTGAGCAGCAGGAACAGCAGCAGCTGGGCACGGTGCCGCCGCGCGAACTTGCCGACGCGCAGCAGGGTGGCCCTGGAGAACGGCCGCTTGTCCTGCTGCGCGTGCATCGCATGGTAGAGCGACGTCCACGCGGTGACTTCCATGTCCATGGCGGTCCTTTCCGGCCTTCCCGTCTGCAGCAGTCAACCAGCTGCCAGTGACAGTGGTGACGCTACGAGTTGAAGTAAACTTCAGGTCAATCTATTTCGCCACGGCTCAGTGCAGCGGCCGCGTCACATCGAGTGAGACCGCCTTCGGCGCCGGAACCCATCGGTGACCGGCGCTATTCTCCAGGGCGCACCGCGCCCGCCCGGTGGGTCAGGGTGGGTCGTGGATGTGGTTGCGGCGGGGTTTCTGGTCGGTGTCGAGCCATCGTGGGGGAATCACGTGGGGTCGGCCGTCGATCATGACGGCGTGCCAGCCGCCGCCGTGTTGGAGCTTGTGGTGCCGGCCGCACCACATGCCCATCGTCTCGATGCTGGTCTCGCCGCCATGGACCCAGTGGTCGAGATGGTGCGCGTGCAGATACACCGGCGGCACATCACACCCCGGGTGTACACAACCGCGGTCCCGGGCCAGCAGGGCGCGGCGTAGGTCCGGTGCGGCGGTGCGCTTGTCCCGGCCGTAGTGCAGCAGCGCGCCGCGGTGGTCGAACACCGCCAGCGACACGTCGGCGTCACAGGCGTTCTTCAGCGCGGTCTCGACGGAGACCAGTTCGCCGTTGTTCAAGGTGGCGGTGCCGGCCTTGGCGCGCAGCTCCGCCAGCGTGCTGGTGACCAGCACGTGCGGCCGCTGCCCACCAGGACTCGGCATCTTCTTGTGCCGCAGGCTCCAGGACGCGATCACGACCAGCGCATCGGCGCGGCGCTGCCCGGCCGTGCGGGGGTCACGTTCGCCGGGTGGGGGGTCGGGTCTGGCGAGCGGGTCCAACGCAAGCTTCAGGGTGTTGGCGGCTTCGGCATCCAGGCGGCCGTAAAGGCGGTACCTGCCATGCAGATCCCGCGACAGCGACACCTCGCGCTGCTGGCGCTGCTCGGCCTCGGTGACGAGGAGACCGTCGGGGTCAAGCACCGCTTCCAGGTGGGTGGCGCGTTTGCTGACCGCGTTCGGGTCCCAGTCGCGGGCCGCGCCCAGCAGGTGTTCCTCGGCGGCCTCCCGGGTGACCTGGTCAACTGCCTCGGGCAGCCGCTCCTAGCTCGCCAGCGCCGCGACGACCTGCCGCTCGTGGTCGAGCAGATAGCGTTTGCGGTCCAGCCCGCCGCCGTAGCCGGTCAGGTCACCGCTGGCGCCTATCACCCGGTGGCACGGCACGACGATGCCGATCGGGTTGCGCCCGTT
>WHTA01000168.1 GCA_009379825.1 Streptosporangiales bacterium | reverse complement strand
GTAGGCGCCGACCCCCATCAGCAGGCCCACCACGTGGTTGGCGATCGCCGCGGCCATCAGGTCCTGCGCGACGTGCAGCACCGGCCCGAGGAGCAGGAACGAGTAGCCGAGCGGGCTCGTCTCGCCGGGGTCGGGGTTCTCGAGCGCACCGAGATAGCGCCGCGAGTCGACGTGGAACAGCGCCGGCTGGTACGCGAGCGTGGCGAGCACCCGGAGCACGGCGCCGGCGACGAACAGCGCGAGGAACAACCAGTGCCGGCGGGCCCAGTGCGCGACCGAACGGACACCTGCTGCGTCAGTCATGCGGCGGCTGTCGCCAGTCGTCCCATACCGTCGCTAGCCCGGACTCGAGATCGTGCGCCGGCCGGTAGCCGCGCTGCCGCGACCGGCCGATGTCGACGATGACCGCCGGCATCTCCCCTGCCTTCACCGGCACATGCGTGACCGGGATCGGCCTGCCGGTCACCCTTCTGGCCGCGGCGACCAGCTCGTTCACCGTGACGGACCGACCGGACGCGATGATCGCCGGCCCCCGCAGGCTGCCGGCCAGTGCCAGCTGGATCCCGTCGACCGCGTCGTCGACGTGCACCAGGTCGCGGCGCTGCTCGCCGTCACCATAGACCTCGACGCCCCGGCCGGCCAACGCGGCGCGCATGAGCCGCGGCACGAAGCTGTCCTTCGTCTGCATCCCCGGACCGTAGACGTTGGAGAAGCGGAGGGCGACGGTGCGCATGCCGTACCCGCCCGCGTACCCGGCGAGCAGCATCTCTGCGGCCGCCTTCGTGGCGCCATAGGGCGACCTCGGCCGCAGCGGGGTGTCCTCGGTGATCGTCTCGTGGCCATGGTCACCGGCGACCGCGTTGGTCGACGCGAGCACGAACGTGCCGACGTCGCGTTCCCTGGCCAGCTCGAGCAGCGCTGAGGTCAGCTCGACGTTGGACCGCGCGCACTCGTCCGGCCGCTCGACCGAGCGGAGGACGGAGGTGAAGGCGGCGAGGTGCACGACCGCGTCGACACCGGTGGCGAACGCCTTCTCCCTGATCACCGGGTCGAGCAGATCGCCGCGGACGTGCGATGTCTCGGGATCGGCCGGTGCTCTGGCGTCGGCGACGACCACCTCGTCGCTGGCACGCGCCAATCTCCGCACGAGGCGGGCACCGATGAACCCCGCACCGCCGGTGACCAAGACGCGGCGCCCGGCGCCAACCGTCGAGTTGCTCGTGCGCATGGCGAACCGGGCTCTCCCGCGGACGACGACGGTGAAGCCAGTGCAGTCTAGCGCGCACCACCACCGGTCGGCCGAAGCGATCCCGGCGGGCGGCGATGCTCGCAGTTGCCTCGCAACGCCAGCACGCCGCACGACGAGCACCTGGCGTCGACCGATCGCGCGCGACGAGTCACTCCACCGGAAGGCGGTCCCGGTACGGAATAGCCCGACAACGCGCACAGCCTGGCGGCCTGCATCGGACGTTCACGGCATATGTCGCGCCGTGCGCACCGCCACGTTGCGGGGTTGCTGTCGCCAGCACAGCAGCAACGCCGCAACGTGGCCGTCGGGACGGCCACCACGGGAAGATCACCTACTCCGACAGCGGGACTAGAAGAGCACCGACATGAAGCAGCCGACCTCCTGGAAGCCGGCCCGCTCGTAGGCCGC
>WHTA01000167.1 GCA_009379825.1 Streptosporangiales bacterium | reverse complement strand
CAGGTTCCCGAGGTAGCCGAACTCGTCGCCGGTGAGGAACAGCGCGACCGAGACGACGCCGGTCAGGCCGAGGGCGAACGACACCGGCACACCGAGCGCGAGCAGCGCGAGCAGGATGACGCCGACGATGGCGGCGATCAGCAGGACGCTCATCCGCCGGCCCCCTCCCCCGGCGCGTCATCGTCGTCGCCGGCCGGGCCGGTCGCGATCCGCCGCACGGTGTCCACGGCGATCACCACGTACTGCAGGACGACGAGGGTCATGCCCAGCGGCAGGATCGCGTAGGGGAACATCAGCGGCGGGTTCCACGCCGTACCGGACCGCCGGCCAGTGGTGACCGCGTGCCACCAGAGCTCGTAGGTGAGCACGGCCACGACCGCGGCCAGACCGATGCCGAGCACGGCCGCGACGAGCTTGGCCACCTCGCGGGCGACCGGCGGGAGTTGCCGCACCACGAGGTCGACCCTGACGTGGTCGCCGTGTCTGAGGCCGTACGCCGCGCCCACGAACGTCGCGTAGATCAGCAAATAGATCGACAGCTCGGTCTGCCACACCGTCGAGGCACCCAGGAAGTACCGCAACAGCACGCCGTAGCAGACGATGAGCGCGGCCGCCAGGACGAGGACGGCACTGGTGTAGCCGGCGACCTCGGACAGCCAGTCGACCAGCCGCAGCACACCAGGCCGCCGTCGCCTCGCTGACCCGGTCAACGTGCCGCCCCTGGACGGACCGCAGCCGGCAGTGGACCTCGGGAGATCCGCGACACGGGCGCGGGCGTCCGCCCGCGCCCGCCGCGGACGTGCAGTGCTGGCTCGGGAGGGGTCACCGGTCTCCTCGGGTCACGGGATGGCAGGAAACGATACGCGCCGCGGCCTTCGGCACATCCCCTCGTCACTGCCCCTCGTCGGCGACCTTCTTGGCGAGCTCGATCAGCTCGTCCCCATCGTCCACCTTCTTCGCGAAGTCCGCCCAGACCGGCTCGGACTTCTCCCGCCACTTCTCGTACGAGGCGTCGTCCATCTGGACGACCTTGACGCCGGCCTCCTTGAACTCCTTCTCCACCCTGGCGTCGTCCTTCTCCGACTCCTCGTAGGCGAAGTTCTGCAGGCTCGCACCGACGTCTTCGACGATCTTCCGCTGCTCCTTGGTCAGCTTCTCGAACTGCTTCTCGCCGATGATGAGCGGCTCGAACATGAACCAGAACGTGTTGCCACCGGTGGGCGAGGTGAACGTCTTCACCTGCTCGTACAGCCGATAGGAACCGAACGAGGACGTGGACGTGATCGCGCTGTCCAGCACGCCGGTCTGCATGCCGTTGTAGATCTCCGACGACGGCATGCTGGACAGACCGAACCCGACGCTCTTCAGCATCTGCTCGATCCGCGGCCCCGCCGCCCTGGTGACGTTGCCCTTGGGCACGTCGTCTGGTGAGACGATCGGCTTCGCGCTGCGCGCCCCGACTGCACCTGCGTTCCAGATCCAGGTGAGCACCTTGATGCCGTTCTCTTCGGTGAGCCGCTCGACGCGCTTGCCGATCTCCGCGTCCTGCCACTTCCTCGCCTGCTCGTGGTTGCGCACCATCGCCGGCATCAAGGTGATGCTGAACGCCGGCACGTCGCCAGCCGCGTAGTCGAGGGGGTACACCGACATGTCCGCCGTACCCTTGCGGATGGCACTGTACTGCTCGATCGGGTCCTCGATGAGCGAGTTGCCCGGGTACAGCTTGATCTTGACCTCTCCGTCGGTGCGCTTCTCCACCTTGTCCGCGAACCGCTGGGCGAGAACGGACCTGAAGTCGCCCTCGCCCTTGTCGTTGACCGCCGGCCACTGGTGCGACAACCGCAGGGTGACCGTG
>WHTA01000166.1 GCA_009379825.1 Streptosporangiales bacterium | reverse complement strand
GGTTGAAGAACACCGGGTGGTCCTCACGGCCTGGGCTGTCGAGATGCCGCTCGGCGAGGTAGGCGGCCAGCAGCGTCGTCGTGTTGGCGTCGATGGGGACGTGACGAGTCTTGCGTCCTTTGCCGGTCAAGGCGGCCATGGTGTCGCTTGCCACGGTGATGGGACCAGGGCCTTGCCATGACCTTGGGACCACCTGGCGGCCTGGGAAGACCAGACCGACTGGCGCGATCTGATCACCGCCGCAGCTGCCGGCCGATCCCGGGCGAAAACGGCCCCCGGGACGCACCTGCCGCATTTGAGCCCCGGTCTGCTGGTGCTGATCTGCGCCGACGTGCTCCGCCCCAGCATCGGCTGGCTGCTGCGCTTCGCCCCGGCCCGCCGGGGGTTGGCCATCGAGATGGCCCGCTGCCGGGACACGGCCGCATTCGCTGCGCTCTCCGAGCTGTGCACGCAGGGGCGGGTCGGGTTGCAGACCGGGCAGCAGGCGCTGACCCGGGTCGCGGTCATCCTGGCCGCCAAGGGCGGGCCAGTCGCCGAGCTGCGGGTTGGTGACTGCGTCGAACTCCTGCAGGTCGCCGCCGGCATGCGCGGACGTCCGAGGTGCACGCGCACAGCCCGCTGTTCTATCAACTGCTGCGCAGCCACGGTGTGCTGGGTGAGGACGCGCCCGCCGCGATCGAGATGTTCTCCGGCCGCGGGCAGCCCAGCTGCGAGCAGCTGATCGACCGGTACCGGATCGCCTACCGCCCGGTGCGTGACGTGCTGGTGGACTACCTGCGTGAACGCCAGCCGTCGCTGGACTTCTCCTCGCTGCAACGCTTCGCCTACCTGCTCGGGAAGCTGTTCTGGGCCGACCTGGAGGCTCACCACCCCGGCATCGACTCGCTCAAGCTGCCCCGCGACGTGGCCGCGGCCTGGAAGCAGCGGGTAATGACGCGGGCCCGCACGACAACCAGCCCCAACGGCGAGCAGGTCCGGCTGAGCGCGACCCGGCTGGACGGGCGCAGCGTGCTGTCCGCGGTGCGTGCCTTCTATCTCGACATCGCCGAGTGGGCCGACGACGACCCGGCCCGGTGGGGCCCGTGGGCGGTGCGCTGCCCGGTCAGCGCCAGCGACGTCTCCCACAAGAAGGACCGGTCACGGCGCAAGTCCCGCATGGACCAGCGCACCCGCGAACGGCTGCCGGTGTTGCCGGCGCTGGTGTCCTGGGTGGAGGCCGAACGGGTCCGCACCGCCGAGCTGCTCACCGGCGCCGAACGTACCCAGCCCGGCGAACTGTTCACCGCCGCCAGCGGCGAGACACTGCGCCGCACGGTGATGAGCACCGAGACCACCGGCCGCATCTGGGCCGAGAATCCCGACAGCGGCCACCGCCGCGACCTCAGCTTCAAAGAACACCGCGGGTTCTGGACCTGGGCGATGGTGGAAGTGCTGCGCCACACCGGGATCCGGATCGAGGAGCTGACCGAACTGTCGCACCACAGCCTGATCCACTACCGGCTGCCAGCCACCGGGGAACTCGTCCCGCTGCTGCAGATCACCCCCTCCAAGACCGACGCCGAGCGGCTGCTGGTCATCTCACCCGAACTCGCCGACGTACTCTCGGCCGTCGTCACCAGGATCCGCGGCGAGCAGCCCCACGTGTCACTGGTGGTCTCCTACGACAAGAACGAACGCGTCTACAACCCGCCGATGCCGCTGCTGTTCCAATGGCGGCGGCGGCTGGAGATCCTGTCCTGGGCCCTTCGAGGATCTCGAGGTGATTCGCCAAGACGCGGCGATGCCGGTCTCGAGATTCACGGCCTTGCTCGGCATCCCGCGCCGCTCCTACACCCGGTGGCAGGCGCGTGCCCGCGCCGCCGCGGCGGGCCCGTT
>WHTA01000165.1 GCA_009379825.1 Streptosporangiales bacterium | reverse complement strand
GCTCACCGTGTTGCGGTAGAACGCGTCCACGTCCCAGGCATCCCAGGCGTTGGGCAGGTCCTGGTGCAGCTGCAACAGGTTCGCCGCACCGCCTGGCGGCACCAGCTCGCGGTCGGCGCGCAGGTCCAGCAGCGAGGTCACGAGGCCGGCGGCATCGACCGTCACCCGCAGCAGGCCGTTGTCGAGTACGTAGCCACTGCCGGCCGGCTGCGGTGTCGGCCGGGCCTGTCGGTCGCGCACGTCCGCACCGCCGGCGGGCACGCCGGCCCGCGGGTGCGGCGCGGCGTTGAAGACCACGGTCTCGCCGCCGTCGCCGGCGAGTGACCGCTGCGCCCGGTCGATGATGTCGACCAGCTCGTCCGCGACCCCCGCGTACGTGGCGCGCGCCTCGCGGTTCACCCAGGAGATCGACGAACCCGGCAGGATGTCGTGGAACTGGTGCAGCAGCACGACTTTCCACAATCGGTCGAGCCGGTCGTACGGGTACGCGAACGCACCCGCGACCGCCGCGGTCGCCGACCACAGCTCGGCCTCGCGCAGCAGGTGCTCGCTGCGCCTGTTGCCGCGCTTGATCGCGGCGTGCGAGGTGTACGTGCCGCGGTGCAGCTCGAGGTACAGCTCGCCGGACCAGACCGGCGCGCGGTCAGCGTACTCCCGCTCGGCCGCGGTGAAGAACGCCGCCGGCGTCTCCACCCGAACGCGCGGCGAGCCTTCCAGGTCGGCGGTACGGCGCGCGCGGGCGAGCATCTCCCTGGTCGGTCCGCCGCTGCCGTCGCCGTAGCCGAACGGGACCAGCAAGCGGGTCGCGTACCCCTTCTCCTTGAAGTTGCGCGCCGCGTGCGCCAGCTCGCGTACGGACAGCTCCGCGTTGTACGTGTCCACCGGCGGGAAGTGCGTGAACACCCGGCTGCCGTCGATGCTCTCCCACCAGAACGTGTGGTGCGGGAACCTGTCGAACTGGCTCCAGGAGATCTTCTGGGTGAGGAACCAGCGCGCGCCGGCGAGCTGCACCAGCTGCGGCAGCGCGGCGGAGTAGCCGAACGAGTCTGGCAGCCAGACCTCCTCGGTCTCGATGCCGAACTCGTCCAGGAAGAACCGCTTGCCGTGCACGAACTGCCTGGCCATCGCCTCGCCCCCGGGCAGGTTCGTGTCCGCCTCCACCCACATGGAGCCGACCGGCACGAACCGGCCGGCGCGCACCTGCTCCCGCACCCGCGCGTACACCTCCGGCCGGTGCTCCTTCAGCCAGGCGAACTGCTGCGCCTGCGACATGGCGAACATCAGGTCGGCGTCGTCGTCCATCAGCGACGTCACGTTGGCTGCCGTACGGGCCACCTTGCGCACCGTCTCGCGTAGCGGCCACAGCCACGCCGAGTCGATGTGCGCGTGCCCGACGGCGGACACCCGGTGGGCACTGGTGTGCGCCGGCCTGCCGAGAACGCCGTCGAGCTGCTGCCTGGCCGCCTTCGCCGTACCTGGCACGTCCCACAGGTCGACGGCGTCGAGCGCTGCCTCGATCGCCCGCAGGATCTCGTGCCGGCGCGCGTCGTCGAAACCCAGCTCGTGCATCAGGCCCTCGAGCACCTCGAGGTCCTGCACGAGCTCCCAGACCTGCTCGTCGAAGACGGCCAGCTCCGCGCGGCGCACGGCGTACAGCGGCCCGTCTCCCGCCGTGGCCGGGTCGCCGAGACCGGTCACCGGGCCGTCGATGGACGGGTTGGCCGCCGCCTCGACGTAGTACTCGACCTGCTCGCCGCCGGCGGCGGCGTCGGCGACGCGTACCCAGGCGTTGCGGGGGTTGAGCCCCTTCACCACGTCGCCGGCACGCGTATACACGAGGCCCTCGCACTGGAAGCCGGTGCGGAAGATGTCGAAGCCGAGGTCGACGACCGCTTCCACGGCCCGCCCGGTCCAGGCAGGTGGCACGGCGCCGGTCAGCCGGAGCCAGGTGGTGCCCCACGGCGGCCCCCACGGGTCACCGACGGCGGCCGGCGCGTACTCGGCCGCGAGCGCCGCCGCGACGGGCACCGGCTCCCCCGG
>WHTA01000164.1 GCA_009379825.1 Streptosporangiales bacterium | reverse complement strand
GCCTTCCCCAGGCACGACGCCCGCGCCGTCGAGGAGTTCTGGGCACGCCGCGGCTGGACCAGGCACCCGATCGACATGCGGTGGGAGTTCACCAGCAGGGCGGACCTCGAAGCCGTGGTGCGCGTCGAGCTCACCCCAGAGGTCGCCGACCTGGTGCTCGCCGAGCACCAGGGCACCGGCCTAGACTACGCCGTGAACCTCTGGTGGCGCAGGTACTGATCAGGGCGTGTCTGATGGATCCTTCCGTCGCGAGCGGCCGTCCTGGGCGTCGCGCAGCAGGAAAACAAAACGGGGTCCGTCAGACACGCGCTGGCCCTGCGCTAGCCCCCGACTCGAGCCGCCGCGTCGACCGGTTCCCCCGTGACCGGTCGACAGACGCATCCAGCGCGCTGCCACCACACCGCCGGTACCGGCTTTGACCGGAGGCGGCGTAGCACCCCCCACCACCCCCGGCACAAAGCCACACAGGCGCGCTGGCCCGTGCCGGTGACGTGGTCGGCGGTCACCGCTGCGACCGACACTCGCGCATCCGACGGGATGACGTCGTCTCGGTCTGGCTGCGACAGTACGCGAGCAAACGTTGCAACTACGTTGCGGCGGACAGCTGTCCGTGCAACCAGTGCAGCTGGTTCTGCACCCTCGTGTGCGTCGGCGAGGCGTGCGGCAACCGGTCCAGGCACGCCTGCCAGATCTCGACGTCGTCGCGGCCGTCGGAGTCCTCCGCGTAGCGCAGCAGCACCTCCGGCGGCGCGTGGCCCAGCAGCGTATCGCGGACGTGCCGCCTGACCTCCTCCCGCAGCTCGACGATCGTCGGCGCCTCCGACCGGGGCAGCACCGGCCCCAGGTACAGGTCGAGCGCCTCGGTGAACGCTCCCCTGTCGAGCGCGCGGCGCAGGTCGTCGACGTCGGTGTCCAGGCCCTCGAGGATGCGGTACGGCCGCGAGGCGAGGAACGACCCGCCGAGGATCCGCCGCAGCCTGGACATCTCCGCCCTGATGGTCACGGTCGGCACGTCGCGCTCGTGCAGGTGCACGGAGAGCTGCTCGGCGGTGAGCCCATCGCGGTGTAGCGCGAGCAGGAGCAGCAGCTCGCCGTGCCGCATGCTCAGCCTGGTGGAGCGACCCGGCGTGTGCAGCACGGCGGCGTCGTTGCCGAGCACTTCCAGGCGCGCCCGCGGCGTCGCCGGGGCGCTTAGGTACACACCCTGCACGGCCGCGTGCCTCCCGGGGCCGACCAGCTGCCGCAGCCGCAGCTCTCCCTCGGCCGCGGCCACCGCGGCCTTGATCATCGTGAGCACGTTCGGCGCGGCGATGTCGTCACCGCCGGTGACGTCGAGCGCCCCGAGCACCAGGCCGGTGGCGGGGTCGTGGACGGGTGCCGCCGCGCAGCTCCACGGCTGGATCGTGTGGGTGAAGTGCTCAGCGGCGAAGACCTGTACCGGCCGGTCGAGCACCAGCGACGTGCCGGCCGCGTTCGTGCCGACGACGTCCTCGCGCCAGCTCGCCCCCGCGATCAGGTTGACGTGCTCGGCGCGGGAGCGCAGCTGTTGGTCGCCCTCCACCCAGAGCACCCGGCCACCACCGTCGGTGACCACCACGATGAACGAGTTTTCGTGCGCGTCGGAGACCAGCAGCTCGCGGACGATCGGCATGACCGCGGCGAGCGGATGTGCCCGCCGGTACTCCTCGAGCTCGTCGCCGACCAGGTCGAGAGGCACGGCGATCCGGTCGGGATCGACGCCGGAGCTGAGGCTGCGGCGCCACGAGTCGGCCACCAGCAACCGCAGGTGCGCGGCGGGCACGCCCGTGGTAACGAACCGTTCGTGTGCGATCCGCAACTGCCGGGAGAGCCGGCCAGGATCGGCAGGACCCGACCACGTCACCCACGAATCGCCATTACCACCAACTACGGACGTCGTAGGCACGTCACGGTACGAACGCACACCAACCAGCTTTCGTCTCCTCTGCTGCGAGGGTATCCCGACCGCCGAATGCCTGTCGGAACGGCCTCGCCGGTCACCTGCCGTCGTTGGGTACGAGACGAACAACTCCGCGGGATTCCGGCTCACCTGCAGTTGCCCTGCTACGATCCGCAGTGGACCGAGCGGCGGTGCCTGGCTACCCGGAGAGCACCGCCACCGGCTCACGGTGATCTGCCGCGGCGCACGCGGCCGTGTACTCCAGCGGCGCGACACCGATGAGGCAGTACCGTCACCAGGCTCGACGGCTGAGCCGCCGTCATGTGCCGCCGCCCCGCGGGTGCACAGGTGGGAAACTGGGGTCATGCGCGGTAAGACCACGATCCCGGACGTGCTCGCCGGCAGGTACGCGTCAGCGCCGATGACGGAGCTCTGGTCCACGGAGCACAAGGTGGTGCTCGAACGCCGGCTGTGGCTGGCCGTGCTCAGGGCGCAGCGCGACCTCGGCGTCGAGGTGCCCGACGCCGTCCTGGCGGCGTACGAACGGGTCGTCGAACGCGTCGACCTC
>WHTA01000163.1 GCA_009379825.1 Streptosporangiales bacterium | reverse complement strand
GTACGTGCGTGGCTGGGAGGCGTCGCTGCAGGAGTACGTGACCGACGACTTCATGAGCAGGTGGCCGAAGAACTCGTTCGAGCCGGGGATCAGTGGGCTGCACGTCGGCGACGAGCTCTACGCCACTCCGTTCGGCTCGAACGGTGCGATCTTCCCCCTGTTGACCAACGTCGAGCTGCTGGACAAGTACGGCATCGACGGGCCGCCGAAGACCTGGTCGGAGTTCGAGGATGCGGGGGCGAAGATCTCCACGGACTCCAAGGGCAAGGTGCGCGGCTTCTACCCGGTCGTGCACTACATGCTCGCCGCCATGCAGGCGACCGCCGGCCCCGACCTGATGGCCAGCGGCGGCGACATCAAGCAGGGCGGCACGGCGATCAACCTGAAGACCGGCCGCTCCGAGGCGGCGTCGGAGCAGATGGTCAGCCTCGCCAAGCTGCTGCAGCGGATGAGCAAGAACGACTCACTGATCCGTGGCTGGGAGGGGGAGCAGGCACAGCTGGACCCGGCGTTCTGGAAGGCACTCGCGCAGGAGCGGGTCGCGATGGCTATCGGCTCGAACTGGCACTACCGGGAGATCCTCAGGCTGCGCAAGGATCTTCCGCTGTCCATCGACCCGGTGCCGGTGCCGGACGACGGCAGGAAGGGGTACCAGACGAAGGCGTTCGTCTTCCTGCCGTACTGGCACATCAGCGCGAAGTCGAAGAAGAAGAAGCAGGCCTGGAAGCTGCTCGACCTCATGGGCACACCCGAGCACGTGCTGGCCTGGTACAAGATCTCCAAGCGCAACCCGCCGGCGTTCCCGCTGGCGGAGTTCGAGGAGTTCACCGACAAGTGGGACAAGCGCATGCTCGAGGTGAAGAAGGACACCATGCGCTTCGCACCGAACGCGACGATGAAGTCGATCGACGCTGCCGCCGTGCAGGCGGAGATGCAGTCGAAGGCGCCGACGCCGACCGTGGTGGAGATGTTCGCTGAGGCGCTGAGCAAACCGACCAGCTACGACTACGAGGCGAAGGCCGCGGCGTACGACGAGCAGAACGACAAGACCATCGCCGAGGTGATCAAGAAGGCGGAGGACGACGACAAGAAGGTCAGCGCCGACACGTTCAAGTTCCCCGACTGGGACCCGTTGGAGAACTACGCGCCCGAGGGCGTCACGGTTCCCACCTGGAGCTGACGCCGCGCGTCACTGCACGCCACCGCGGCGGTGCGGCCCGACCGTCGACCAGTGGGGGTACTGGCGGCCGCGGCCCGCGGCGTCCCGGTCGTCGGGCGGGTGCGGCAGCGGCGGTGGTGGCCAGTGCCGCCACGCCGAGCCGTCGAGCGGCGCCAGGTAGCCGTCCGCCCAGTAGCGCTCGACGATCGCCGCACGCAGCCTCGCGAGCGCGGTCGCGTGCGCAGGGTCGGCGGCCAGGTCGACGGTGTCGTCGTGCGCCGATCCGACGAGGAACAGCTGTTCGCGGTGGCTCGCGGCGCTGTAGACGTACTTGTACGTGCCGTCGGTCACGAAGTAGAGGCCCTGCTCGTTCTCCTGGTACTGCCCGTAGTGCAGGTCGCGGAGCCGGCTCACCTCGCCGCGGGCCAGCGGTGCGAGGTCGGTGCCGTCGGCGGCCACGGCGGTGTCGCGGAGCCCGGCCGCTGCGAGGCAGGTGGGTGCGACGTCGGTGAGCCCGACGAGGGCGTCTGTGGTCCGGCCGCAGGGAACGCTGCCTGGCTGTGAGAGGACGAGCGGGATGCGCGCGGCCGCGTCGTGGAAGCCACGCTTGCCGAACGCCCAGTGGTCGCCGAGGTATTCGCCGTGGTCGGCGGTGAAGACGACGAGGGTGTTCTCGCGCATGCCGTGGCGGTCGAGCTCGTCGAGGATCGCGTTGATCTGTGCGTCGACGAACGATACGCATGCGTAGTAGTACGCCCGCATGGTGCGGATCCGATCGAGCGACTCGTCGGGCCTGGTCCACTTCACCCGATGCTGTGCCGCGTGGTGGTAGTCGGCCTGTTCGAGCTCGGCCGCCGACCGCACCGGGTCGGGCATGTCGAGCGGGTCGTAGTCGAGGTACCACGGCGACGGCGGGTCGAACGGCGGGTGCGGCTTGATGAACGACGTGAAGCAGAACCAGGGCTGCTCAGGTTCCGCGGCGCGCGCACCGATGAACTCGACTGTCTTGCGTCCCGTCCACGCCGTCGTGGTGAGCTGCTCGGGCAGCTGCGACGGCTGTGGTGAGTAGTAGAGCTCGTGCCGCACGTCGTGCGGTTCGAGCACGTGGCCGTAGCCGGCGTCGACCAGCTCGCTCAGGTAGTCGTCGTCGGCGAGCCGTGCGGGGATCTCCTCCGACAGCGCCATGTCGGTGAAGCCGTGGTCGGCGCGTACGGGCTCGAAGTGCATCTTGCCGATCGCCTGGGTGAGGTAGCCGGCCGCCGTGAGGTCGCGTGCGAACGTGGCGGTGCCCGCGGCCAGCGGCGTGTGGTTGTCGACGACGCCCGTCTGGTGCGGCAGCCGGCCGGTGAGCAGGCAGGCCCTGGCGGGGACGCAGACCGGCGACTCGGTGTACGCGCGGCTGAACGTCGTGCCGGAGTCGACCAGCCGGTCCAGACCGGGCGTGCGGATCGCCGGGTTGCCGTGTGCACCGATCGCGTCGTACCTGAACTGGTCGGCCATGATCAGCAGGATGTTGGTTGCCGTCATCCCTTCACCGACCCGGCGAGACCCTCGATGAAGTAGCGCTGCAGCCAGAGGAACACCACGATGATCGGCACGATGGTGATGACCGAGCCTGCGGCGAGTCCCGTCCAGTCGGTGCCGAACTCGCCGGAGAACGAGTAGATGCCGACGCCCAGGGTGCGCAGCTCCGGTCTGGTCAGGGTGAGTACGAGCGGGATGAGGAACGAGTTCCAGGTGCCGATGAAGTTGAAGATGGCCACCGTGCCGATCACCGGCTTCGCCAGCGGCAGCATGATCTGCCAGTACATCCTTATGTGACCGGCGCCGTCGAGGATTGCGGACTCCTCCAGCTCTTTCGGCACCGCCGCGAAGTAGCCCATGAAGAGGAGG
>WHTA01000162.1 GCA_009379825.1 Streptosporangiales bacterium | reverse complement strand
AGCGCGCGGAACGCGGCTCGGTCGCGGCGCAGCTTCGCCAGGTGCATGTACTCGTCGAACGCGTTGCGGTCCACCGCCTGGCGGCGCAGCGGCGCGGCCTCGGCATCACCCAGCCAGCCCGCCACCTTCCGCACAGTGCGCGCGAGTCCGCGGGGCGAGTACCCGGCGAGCCGCGCCAGGTACAGCGGCACCCGAACCCCGTGGTAGCGGACCTTGTGCCATAGGAACCCGGCCAACCAGATGACGAGGAATCGCAGCTCCTGCGGGTCTTTCAGCCACGGCGCCAACACCGGAGACCGTTCATCGGCGGCCCGCGCCCGCGCCGGTAGGCCCAGTCGCTCACGGACCACCGGCGGGTCCACCGCCACCGGCGCCGAGCTCTGGTCCTCGGACTCAGCCTGGTCCTCGGATTGGTCGTCGCGGACCTCGGTCCCTGCAGGGCCCGGCCGGTCCTGGTCCCCCGCCGACACGGTGTTGTCCTCGGCGGCAACAGGCTCAGTGTCGCCGGCGGTCGCGGTCAGCTCGTCGGTATCGGCCGCCGGCGGGTCCGGCACTGGCCGCAACACCGGCCGAGACTCCGCCGCCTCGATCTGGTCGTCTCGGTCGGGTCGATCGTCATCATCGGGTTTGCTCCCGAACGGGAGATGGTCACGGATGCTCATGGTTGCTGGTGTCCCTCTCAGGCGGCCTGTGACGCCGCTGTGGCGCCGGAACGGTCGGTGGTGGTGTCTTCGGTCGGCTCGGTCGTCAGAACGTGTAGGAGCGCGTTGGCGCGGGCGGTGCCGATGCCGTGGCCGTCTTCGCGCAGCCCAGCGATCAACGCCCGCCGGGTCAGGGACTGGCCCGTGGCCGCCAACCGCGCCTGGACCCGGCGGCCTGGCTCGATCAGGTCCGACACATCCGGACCCGCGCTCTTGGTCCTGGCCTCCGGTACTTGGCGCGCGGTCTCGCGGTCGTGCTCCTCGACAGGCACCGCGGCCGGGGACTGGTCCGCTGCCGGCAACGGGTCCAGGTCCGCCGTTGGACCGGGTACGGATACGTGGTCTTCGGCTGTCGGCGTCTGGTCCTGCTCGGCCGATACCGACGGTGCGATTCCCACGGGACCGGGCAGGGCATCTCTGTCGGTGACGTGGTCGCGGTGGTCGCGGGCCCAGGTGTGCGCGGCGACCACGGCGTCGGTCAGCCTGTCGCGTAGGTCGGTGATCGCCTCGGCCATCACGAACACGACCAGCGGCGGCACCGAGTGCAACACGATCGCCGCTAGGTTGGTGGCGGCCCAGGACTGCCAGGTGTTCATCACGTAGGTCGCGAACAGCAGCCCCCACTTCGCGGTGCGTACCCAGCGGCCGGCCTTGAGCTGGTAGCGGGCGAGCGTGGACTCGGCGAGCAGGACGCCGATCAGGCACAACGACACCATTGGGTCGAGTAGCCACGCGGTCAGCCACGGCACGCTCCACGCGGCCGCGCCTTGGGCGGCGAACTGGGCGACGTTGGACATGGTGAACGCCAACCCGAGCACGATCCCGGTCCACACCAGCGCGTCCACCGCGGAGCGGACCCGCTCGATCCGCAGCGCCGCCACGTCCGGGTGCGTGCGGTACGACCGCAGCTCCGCCGCTTCGCGGGCGTCCGCGATCAGCTTCTGTGCCTTCTCCGACACCGGTGCCGTCTGCGTCATTGCTACGCGGCCTCCCCCAGCTCGGTCAGCCCAAGTGCCGTAGGCACGGCAGACTCGCCAGCCATTGCCGAGTCGACGGCCAGCTCGGTCCCGCGTTGGGTGTAGCCGGCGAGGTAGGCCAGCGCGTCGCAGGCCTGCCGTGGTGTCAAACGGTGAATCGCGGCAAGCAACGGGTGCCCGTCGCGGTCCAGGTTCCGCGCAGCCAGCTGGTGGCCGATCACGACAGTGGTCTGGTTCATGCCGCCACCCCCGCCGGATCGGGCTGCAGCGGGTTCGTGTGCACCGGGATCGCGCCCATCAGGATCGCCCGCCGGCGCTGCGCCTCGGAGATCGTCGTGGTTTGCAGCCACGGCACACAGGCCACCTCGAGCTGCAGCGCGAACTGGCGCATCTCCGCAGGGCTGTCCGCCCAGAGCAGTGACCGTGTCGCGGTCGTGGTCTGCTGCGGGAGGTACTCGACGTAGACGGTCATGACGCATAGCCCCCGATCAGCGTGTTGGTGTAGGTGGTGCAGGTGGCCGGCTCGGCGACCTCGTCGCGCAGCTCGGCAAGCGCATGCAAGTACTCGTCCTCGTCAGCCGCGGTCACCAGCCGGTGCGCGGCATCAGCGATCCGGTACAAGGTGCTCACTGGTTCTCCTCCAGCTCACGGGCATTCCGGGTTCCGAACTCACGGTCAACAGGCAGGCCGCCAGGCGCGGACGCGGTCGGAATCGGCGGCGTCATCACCGGATCCCCTCCCAGTGCGCGGGGTGCGTGAGATGGCGGCGTGGTGTCGCCGGCAGCACCGCTCGCGCCAGTACCCGTCCACTGACCACTCGGGAGCTCGGCGCGAAAGCATCGGTGTCCATGGCGTCTACTTGGTGGAAGTAGTGGTGCTGGGTCACCGCGTACGCGACGGTCTCGTGCACGTCGTACTCGACCTTTAGCCACAGCCCCTTGCGCGCCGCGACCACTGCGCACACCGTGATGAACGCCAGCCAGACACCCAGCACGAGCAAGCCGATGACGGGCATCACGCCACCCCCTCGGCGGACTGGCGTCGCACCCGGCGACGCAGACGACGCAGCGGGTTCCGCGGCGGTGCAGCGAACCGGAATTCCGGACCGTCACCTGGACGGACACACACCGCCCACCACACGACCGAACGCACGGACTCAGGTGCAGTAGTCATCACGCGGCCTCCCCGTAGATCACGGCGTCGAACCACTCCGGCGCCGCGCCGAACTCGGACGGCATCGCTGTCTCAAGCGCGGCGAGCACGCCCCACGCCTCGGCGGCGTGCAGCGGGATCCGCCACTGCCCCACACACAGGTAGACCTCGTAGGTCCCGCCGACCCGAACCGTGACGGTCGCCTTCCCCGTACGCGTCCAGCTCGCTCGCGGGATCCGGGCGCGGTAATACGTCGGTGCGTACATCGGCCTCACGCCGCCTCTCGGGTGATCGCCAGATCACGGCGGCGTTGGCGGTGCAGAGCGCGGCGCTCGTGTTCGGTCAGCCCGCCCCACACACCGAACTCGGCCTTGTCTGGATGGGCCAGTGCCCAGTCCCGACACACCTGCATCAGCGGGCAGGTCTCGCACAGCCGCTTCGCGACTGCAGACGACCGCTGCCCCTTCTCCGGAAACCACAGTT
>WHTA01000161.1 GCA_009379825.1 Streptosporangiales bacterium | reverse complement strand
TCGAGTTGTCGCAGGTCATAACGCCCTTGTCTGAGTCGGATCGGGAGCGGTTGACGGACTTCTGGTCCCGTGTGATCGCCGAGTGTGGGGCTGACTTGCCTTCCCGCGAGGTTTCGGCGCGACCGGCGCGTCGCGCCCGACGGGTTCAGCGTCAGCGCACGGTGCGCTTGGTCCGGGTGCTGACGACCGCTCAGCCTGAGGCGGTTTCGCCAGGATCGGCGGTGGCGGCGTGATGTGTCGTGAGCGTGTGTTGCGCCTGTGCGCGGCGGTCAGCGCGTTGTGTGCGTTGCTGCTGGTCACCGTTCTGCTTGTCGGGCTGGTGGCGGTGCCGGAGTTCTCCCCGTGGCTGACCGCGTCGATGGCCGTGTCTGCGGCGTTCATCTCGCTGGGTGCGCTGCTGGCTGGGGGTGACCGGTCGTGACGGCGACCCCGTTGGCAGCGGTGGCGTTGCGGGACTGTCCGGCATGGATGGACCAGCGCGGTGAGACCGCGGTGTGCGCGACGGCTAATCCGGAGGTGTGGTTTCCGCAGAGGGGTGTCCCTGCCGATGCGGCCGTGGCGAAGCGGCTGTGCCGGTCGTGCCCGCTGATCGATCCGTGCCGGGAGTGGGCATTGGCGTACCCCACGGCGGCCCGTTACGGCGTGTGGGGCGGGTTGAGCGAGCGGGAACGCCGCGCCGAACGTAAACGTCGCGCTCGTCAGCGCCGGTCGGCTGTGGCGTCGACGCGAGAGGCGGCTTGAGCTGTGCATGCACCGACGTATTACCGCGCCCGGATCCCGCAGGCGGGCTGGACCCATTCGGGGAAGGCGACCGTGACCGTCCGGGTCGGCGGCGCGTACGAGGTCTACCTGTGTGTGGGGCAGTGGCGGATCCCGCTGCATGCCGAGGAGGCCTGGGGTGTGCTGGCCGCGCTGGAGGCGGCGTTGCCTGGCGAGTTGGGCGCGGCGCCGGAGTGGTTCGACGCCCCGATCTACGGGGAGGTCGCGTGATGCCCGCGTCAACGAAGCCTGCGCCGGCGTGGTGGGCGGCGTGCGTGCAGCCCGGTGATGGCCCGGAGTTCCGGTTTGCCGCGCCACCACGGAACCTGCTGCGCCGCCTCCGTCAGCGTCAACGCGCCCGGCGGCTGCACCGCAAGGGGGTGGCCCGGTGATCCCGCTCATCGGCCTGGTGGTGCTGGGCGCATGGCTGGTGTTCCTGGCGGTGTGCGTGGGGATCGCGGCACGCAAGGGCGTGTGGCTGAGGGTCGACATGCGAGTGCGCCAGACGGTGGAGCACCGCCACGAGTACACGCACCGCCACTTCCACCGGCACCGCATCGAGTCCGCTGCTGACGAGCCTGCGACGCACCCGAGCTCACGAGTCGTCGAGGGCTGGGTGCTGGCCCGGGCGGTGCTGCCGTCGACGCCGTCCAGCCGCGTTTCGCCACCACCGGTGCCCGTAAGGAGATCGAACGATGACGACACCTGACACCGCCCCGGTCCGGTGTGCGCGCGAGGGGCTGCCGGCACCGCTGGTCGTGGTGATCGACGAGTGCGGCCGCCTCGCTAGTGACCGTGAGTTCGGAACCCAGATTGCCCGTGAGCTGAAGGAGCGTAAGTGAACGGCTTGGATCGGATCGCTGATGCCGCGTACCGGCTGGTGACCGCGGCGGACGAGGACGAGTTCGCGCACGCGCTGTGTGAGCTGCGCGACGAGGTCGCTGAACCGGCGACTGAAACGACCTACACCAACACCCTGATCGGGGGCTACGTGTCATGACCGTCTACGTCGAATATCTGCCCCAGGAGAGCACGACGACTGCGACGCGGTCGCTGCTGTGGGCGGATAGCCCGCAGGAGATGCGCCAGTTCGCGATGAAGCTGGGCGTGGCGTGTGTGCCGTGGCTGCAGACCACCACGATCGCCGAGCCACAGCGCCGCCGCGCGATCTTGATGGGCGCCATCCCGGTGCACACCGGTCCCCGTGAGCCCGACCCGCAGGCGGTGGCGGCATGAGCGCCCGCACGATCATCGGCAGCGAGGGCGCCGCGCGGAACCTGGACCGCGACGGGCACCCGCTGCTGGCCGCGATCCATCGCCTGAGTCCGCGGCAGGCCTGCGACGCGCTGGCCTTCCTGGCCGGCTACAGCCCGGATGGGACGACCAGAGCACTCGACTCCGCGACTGCCGGCGACGTCGCCGACGTCGTGGTGCCGGAGCTGACCGAGTTGGGGGAGGCCGCGTAACCATGACCCAAGCGGCACCGGTGTCGAGCAAGGCACAGAAGCTGATCGCGGACGCGCGCCAGGCGGCGGAGCTGCGGTCCTACCGCACGCACCCGGATGTCGCGGCCCTGCGCATCGAACGGGTCCGCACCGCAGTGGATGCGCTGGTGTGGACCGGAATCGTGTTGGGGCTGGCGTTCACCATGTCGAATGTCGCCCAATTCGCCGCCGGGGGCGCTACTGCGTGGAGTGTGCCGTGGGTGACGGCGTGGCTGCTCGACCCGATGGTGTCGCTGTGCCTGATCGGCGTGCTGCTCGCGGAATCGACGCTGGCCCGCTACCAGCTGAAGGCCGGCCGTTGGGTGCGCGCGGCGAAGTGGGGCCTGCTGACGGCGACGTATGTGATGAACACGTGGCAGTCCTGGGCCACAACCGATGTGGCGGCGATCGTGTTGCACTCGGTGCCGCCGCTGGTGGTGTTCGTGATGGCCGAAGCCATCACCGACCTGCGGGACCGGCTCACCGACGCCGTGATCGCCGCGCACACCTGGGCACGGCACCACCGCGACCACGCCACCACCGTCCCCACGACGTGCGTGGACCCGACCCCTGCGGACATGGACCCGGCCATCGACCATGCCGGACCGTTGATCGAGTCCGCCGGCGAGGACCAGACGCCCTCGGGTGAGGACCAGCCGCCGGTGGACCTCCCCGCGGCGGAACCGGACCCGCTGCCGGTACAGGACCACCCGGCGGTTCCGCGCGTCGGCGAGGACCAGACCGCCGAGACCACGCCGCCGGTGCCGGTGCCGAGGACCACAAATGCGGGTCCGGATGTGTCGGACCTGATCGAGCCGGGCCGCCGGGTCCGGTACCGGTTGGTCGCGGCGGGCCAGGCGTTGTCGCGGCGGTCGCTGATTGCCGGGCTGCGTCAGGACGGCCATGGCATCGGCACCGCCCGCGCCAACGCGCTGCTGCGCCTTCTGACCACCGAGCCAACCCGAGACACCACCACCGATCGTTCCGACGCCCTGGGGGCGTCTGAGGCCGCCTGAAAGGGACACCAGAGTTCATGAGTATCCGCGACCGTCTCCCGTTCGGGAGCAAACCCGGTGACAACAACGGATCCGACCGGGAAACCGGGAT
>WHTA01000160.1 GCA_009379825.1 Streptosporangiales bacterium | reverse complement strand
TGATCCAGCCCTTCGCGCGCTGCTTCCACTCGGCGCTGCCGTCGTTCGGGCCGACCCACCGTGCGTAGCCCTTCTCGATGCACCAGTACGTGTAGTACGTGATCTCGTCCGAGGTCACCCCGGTCAGGCCGAACATCGCGACCGCCGCGCCGACGGCGCCGGCCGGCAGCGCGAACCGCATGCCGTGGCCGAGGTCGTCGAGGCCGTACCCGATCTCGGTCGCCGGCAGGCCGAACGCGATCGCGCACGTGATCAGCACGAACAGCACGGTCAGCGCCACGGCGCCGCGTTCGATGAGCGAGTACTTGTTCGAGTACAGCGACGCGATCGCAGCGACGACCACGATCGTCGTCCAGATGGCCAGCGAGGTGAACTCCAGCGGCCCGGAACCGATCGGGAACAGGATGCTCAACGCCGCCGCGAGGCCACCGACCACCCCGCCGACCTGGAGCACCTTGACCACGGCCATCACGATCCACATCAGGGTGACCCAGCCGAGCCTGCCGAAGCGCGGCGGCACGTCGTTATAGCCCTCGAGTGCGGTGCGTCCCGTGACGATCGACCAGCGGGCCAGCTCGACCTGCACGGCGACCTTCACCAGCGTGCTGAGGACGACCAGCCACAGCAGCACGAAGCCGGCTTCCGCCCCCAGCGCGGTGGTGGCGATCAGCTCGCCGGAGCCCACGATGGAGGCGCTGAGGACCAGTCCGGGACCGAGGAACCGCACCGAGCCACGCCAGCCGGTGGGCGGTTCGCGGACGTCGTCCGTGGTCAGGACGTAGGGATCTCGCGGTACGGCCGCTGTACCTGTGCTCACCACGGCCTCCTTTGCCCGGTTGAACTACTAGTATATTAGTAGTGCCATGCAAGCATCCCAGTCAATAGACTCGGTCGCATGAGCGTCCGATCGGGGAGCAGGGGCAGCACTGCGCGGGACGTGGTGGTCGCCGAGGTGCGGCGCCGCATCCTGGACCTGACCTACGAGCCCGGCGTGGGGCTGGGCGAGAACGAGATCGCCGCCGAGCTCGGGGTGAGCCGCACGCCGGTGCGGGAGGCGCTGATCCTGCTCGCCAACGAGGGGCTGATCGAGATCTACCCCCAGGTGGGCACGTTCGTCTCCAGGATCGACAGGGACGCGGTCGCCGACGCGCAGTTCATCCGCGAGGCGCTGGAGACGGCGTCGATGCGTGAGCTGGCCGGCAACGTCGACGACCGTCACCTCGGCCGGCTGCGCGGCATCCTCGACCAGCAGCGCACCGCCGTCGCGGCCGTCGACGTCGACCAGTTCTTCGGCCTCGACGAGGACCTGCACCGCACCATGCTCGAGCTGGCCGGCCACGGCGCGGCGTGGACCGTAGTCAGCGCCGCAAAGGCCCACCTCGACCGTGCCCGGCGTGCCTGCCTCCCGGTAGCCGACACCCTCGACCGGATGCTCGAACAGCACACCGACATCGTCGACCGCCTGGCCTCCCGCGACCCGGACGCCGCCGAGGAGGCCCTGCGCGCGCACCTACGCCAGGTCTTCCAGGACATCGACGTGGTGAAGGCGCGCTCACCCCAGTACTTCGCCACCGGCCCGGGCCGCCCCACCCGCCGCGCCCGCTTGGCCTGAGCCAGCTGCGGCGGGGTCAGCTGAACGGGGTGGGGTCGCCGGCGCCGGTGCGCAGGATCTCCGGCGCGCCTGCGGAGAAGTCGACCACCGTGGTCGGCTCCAGGCCGCACTCACCGGAGTCGATGACCGCGTCGAGCTGGTTGTCGAGCAGGTCCTTGATCTCCCAGCCGTCGGTCATCGGCTCCAGGGTGTCGGGCAGCAGCAGCGTGCTGGACAGCAGCGGCTCTTCGAGCTCGGTCAGCAGGGCGCGTACGACGTTGTGCCGCGGGATGCGCACGCCGATGGTCTTCTTCTTCGGGTGCTGCAGCCGCCGCGGCACTTCCTTCGTCGCCGGCAGGATGAACGTGTAGCTGCCCGGCGTCGCGGCCTTGATCGCGCGGAACACCGTGTTGTCGATGTGCGTGAACTGCCCGAGCTGGCCGAAGTCCTTGCACACCAGGGTGAAGTGAAGTGGTGCTTGCTGTCCAGCCGCCGGATGGTGATGATCCGGTCGCGTGCCTCCTGGCTGTCCAGCGAACAGCCCAGTGCGTAACACGAGTCGGTCGGGTAGGCGATCAGGCCGCCCGACCTGACGAGCTCCACGACCTGCCTGATCGCACGGGGCTGTGGGTTCTCCGCATGCACGTCCACGTACTTCGCCACGGCGACACCCTAGTGCCACGCAACAGATCGTCCGGGTAGGACTGCGGAAGCGCCTCGGGATGGCTGCCTAACGCGTGCCGCGCGGATCTTTCTCCTGGCCTTCCGGTCCGTCGGCAACGAGTAGTAGATGTCACCGTTGTCGGTGTTCATGGTCAGGTTGTTCCTGGGATTGGCGTGGGCGACGTCGATGCTTCTCCTGACGGTCGTCAGAACGGCGTTGCCGGTGACCGACCCCACCGTCAGCTCGTGGTGGTCGGCGGTCGCGTCCAACTCGCCCTGCGCGGCGAGGATATGTACCGGTCCGTTGAGCACGTGATCAGGTACCCCCGCCGGAGTTGCGGGAATGGTGACATCGATGACGTCGGCATCTGGAGGGACGGCCACGTCGCCAGCACGTCGTTCACGAAGCACTCCGGTGGTGTCAGTCACCTCGACGCGCGCTTTGTCCTCGGACGGCTCCGGGTGCCTACCGCGGACCTCGATATCAGGACCTCGAGCCCAAGGGTCGGCAACGATGTGCACCGGCATACGTGCGCCATCGGCGGAGCGGACCCGCAACATGATCTGCCTTTCGCTATTGCTGCTGAGCCCCGTACCCCATTCCTTCACTGCGACTCCTCACCCGCGACCGACGAGACACCGAGTCCGATGCGCGCCCGTCGACGTTGGTTCTGGTGCGGCACTGCGAACGCGCCGCTGCATCTACCATCGGACGGTCAGGGGTTACGTCGCGGAAGCTGGCGGGGAGCGTAGTGGACAGTCGGTACGGGCCGCAGAGCGTGCCCGGACGACACGTCCCCCGCCCGCCGTGGGAGCGGCCTGCCATCGCCGGCGCCCCGCCCCCGCCGGCACCGCCGCGGTCGCGGCACAAGCGCCGCAGCGCCTGGTTGGCCGGCGTGCTTGTGGTGGTGCTCCTCGTCTGGTTCGGCGGCGTGGCGGCGTTCCGCACCGGCGTTCGGTTGCCGAGCGTGCCGGCCGCCGAGTTCGTGCCGCCGGACGGGCAACGGCATCCCGCGAAGCTCCAGCAGGCGGGCACTCGGTCGCAGGCGACGGTGGAGAATGCCTGGGTACGCGGCAAGTACATCGGCGTGTCGGTCTCGCCGTTCCTTTACAGGTACATGGTGCCGCCCCCGGACACGCCGCGCAGCCAAGTGGAGGACGTGCGGTGGTGGCGGGAGGCGGTGCTGCCAGGGGACAGCCAGCAGGCTCCGCGCTACCGGGTCTTCTCGATCACCGACGGCGGCATCCGGCTGCACGGCCAGGACTGGGGCCAGCTAGGCCGTGTCTCGTAAATGCGTGGTCCAGGCGATGACAGCGTTCAAGACGGCGGCGGCGTGGTAGACGATGGCGAGTTTGTCGTAGCGGGTGGCGAGGCCGCGCCACTGCTTGAGGTGGCAGAAGCGGCGTTCGAC
>WHTA01000159.1 GCA_009379825.1 Streptosporangiales bacterium | reverse complement strand
CCGCGCCGTTCCCGGATGCGGGGATGCCTGGGGCTCCCGCGCCGTTCCCGGATGCGGGGATGCCTGGGGCTCCCGCGCCGTTCCCGGATGCGGGGATGCCTGGGGCTCCCGCGCCGTTCCCGGATGCGGGGATGCCGCCGCAGCAGGACGTGCCTGGTGCTCCCGCGCCGTTCCCGGACGCAGTGCCCGGTGGGCCCGGTGAGCCGCCGGCGTTCCCGGACTTCGGGCAGCCGCAGGAGCCGTACGCCGTGGCACCGGGTGAGCTGGCTGCGCCCGTCGACGCCGGCAGCGACTTCGCTGTGCTGCCGGGGATGGACCAGCAGGAGGGCATGCAGCCCGCGGTAGGCGTGCTCGTGCTCGACGACGGCCAGACGTACACGCTCGACCAGAGCTACGTCATCGGCCGCGAGCCCGAGCCCAGCCAGGAGGTGCTGAGCGGGCAGGCGGCCCCGGTGCGGATCCAGGACCCGGACGCACTCGTGTCCAGGGCGCACGCCATGGTCTCGCTGTCCGGGTGGGACGTGCAGGTCGTCGACCTCGGCTCGGCGAACGGCACGTTCGTGTTCTCGCCCGGCTCGGTGGACTGGGCGCAGGTGCCGCCGCACCAGGCGACGGTGATCACGCCCGGCACCCACATCGCGATCGGCGGGCGGACGTTCTCGTACGAGTCGCACGGCGCCTACGAGGCCCAGCCCGCGTACTGACCCGGCGTCGGGGTAGTCGGCGCGGGAACAACTGGGCGTGGCAAACTGTTCCGTTGGCATCCCAGCACCGCTTCCCGCCGCGCAGACCGCGCGGCGAACCGGCGCTGATGAAACGAGGAGAGAACGTGAAAGCTGGTATTCACCCGGAGTACGTCGAGACCACCGTCACCTGTACGTGCGGCACGACGTTCACCACCCGTAGCACGGCCAAGAACGGCGTCATCCACGCGGACATCTGCTCGAACTGCCACCCGTTCTACACCGGCAAGCAGAAGATCCTGGACACCGGTGGCCGGGTCGCGCGCTTCGAGTCCAGGTACAAGAACCGCAAGAAGTCGGGTAACTAACACTCGGACGATCAGCGAGCTCGGCCGCTGGATCAAGGGAAGAGGCAGGCGGCGATGAGCGCCTTCGAGGTCGTCGACGAGCTCGCCACCGAGTACACCGAGCTGGAGCGGCAGCTGGCCGAGCCCGAGGTGCACTCGGACCAGGCGCGGGCACGCGAGCTCGGCCGGCGTTACGCCGAGCTCGGCCGCATCCTGCAGGTGTACCGCGAGTGGCAGGACACCGACAGCGACCTGCAGGCGGCCGTCGAGCTGGCGGCCGAGGACTCCAGCTTCGGCGGCGAGGTCGAGTCGTTGCGTGCGCGAAAGGCCGACCTCGAGGAACGGCTGCGCCGGCTGCTCGCACCCCGCGATCCCGCCGACGACAAGGACGCCATCGTCGAGATCAAGGCGGGGGAGGGCGGCGAGGAGTCCGCGCTCTTCGCCGGCGACCTGCTCAGGATGTACACCAGGTACGCCGAGCAGCACGGCTTCAAGACCGAGCTGCTCGACGTCACCGAGTCCGACCTCGGCGGCTACAAGGACGTCTCGCTGGCCGTGAAGGTGAAGTCCGGCGCCCAGCCGGAACCCGGCGAGGGGCCGTACGGGCTGCTCAAGTTCGAGGGCGGCGTGCACCGGGTGCAGCGGGTGCCGGTGACCGAGTCGCAGGGCCGGATCCACACCTCGGCCGCCGGTGTGCTGGTGGCGCCGGAGGCCGAGGAGTACGAGGTCGAGATCGACGAGAAGGACCTGCGCATCGACGTGTTCCGCTCGTCAGGTCCCGGCGGGCAGAGCGTCAACACCACGGACTCCGCGGTACGGATCACGCACGAGCCCACCGGGGTCGTCGTGTCGTGCCAGAACGAGCGCAGCCAGCTGCAGAACCGGGAGCGTGCCATGCGCATGCTCCGCGCGAAGCTGCTGGCCATCCGGCAGGCCGAGGCGGAGGCGGAGCAGGCGGCCGCCAGGCGCAACCAGATCCGGACGGTGGACCGGTCGGAGCGGGTCCGCACGTACAATTTCCCGGAGAACCGCATCTCCGACCACCGCACCGGGTACAAGGCGTACAACCTCGACCAGGTGCTCGCCGGCCAGCTCGGGCCGGTGATCCAGTCGCTGACGGACGCGGACTCCGCGGCCAGGTTGGCGGCGGCGCAGGGTTGACGGTGGCTCGCACGGTGCCGATGGCCGACCTGCTCTCCGCCGCCACCCGCCAGCTGGACGAGGCGGGGCTGCCCAGCCCGCGGGTCGACGCCGAGCTGCTCGCCGCGGAGGTCTTCGACATCCCGCGCGGCCGGCTCGCACTGACCGACCAGGTGCCCGCCGACCGGGCGCAGGCGTACACGGCCGCGGTCGCCAGGCGCAGCCGGCGCGAACCCCTGCAGCACATCACGGGCACCGCGTACTTCCGCCGGCTGACGCTCGCCGTCGGGCCCGGCGTGTTCGTGCCGCGGCCGGAGACCGAGCTGCTCGTCGACTGGCTGCTCGACGCGCTCGCCGGCCGCCAGCGGCCCCGCGTCGTCGACCTGGGCACCGGCAGCGGCGCGTTGGCCCTCGCGGTCGCGACCGAGCTGCCCACCGCCGAGGTGCACGCCGTAGAGGCGGACGCCACGGCGCTGGCGTGGGCACGGCGCAACCAGGAGGCGATCGGCTGCACCGTCGCGCTGCACCACGCCGACATGGCCACCTGGACGCCGTCGTGGGCGGGCACCGCAGACGCCGTCGTCGCCAACCCGCCGTACGTACCGGCCGCCACCGAGGTGGACGCGGAGACCGCCCACGACCCGGTGGCTGCGGTGTACGCGGAAGGTGCCGGCCTCGCCGGCGTTGCGCTGGTGGCGGCCGCCGCGGCCCGGCTGTTGCGGCCAGGGGGCGTGCTGGCCTGTGAGCACGACGCGAGCCAGGGGGAGTCCGCGCCGGCCCTGCTGCGCGATCTGGGAGGCTGGACCTCGATCATCGACCACCGTGACCTGGCCGGTCGGCCGAGGTATGTCACGGCGTCCACGGATGTGGGAGGACGGACGATCTGGTGAGCCGCACTTACGACTGCCAGCAGCGGACGGAGCGCGAAGACGGCGTGCGAGCGGCCGCGGAGGCCGTGCAGCGCGGTGAGCTCGTGGTGTTGCCCACCGACACCGTGTACGGGGTGGGCGCGGACGCGTTCACCGGGGAGGCGGTGAGCGCGCTGCTCGCCGCGAAGGCCCGCGGCCGGGACATGCCGGTGCCGGTGCTGGTCAGCTCCGAGGCGATGCTGTCGGGTATCGTCTCCGACCTCGGCGCGGACGCCGAGGTGCTCACGAAGGAGTTCTGGCCAGGCGGCCTCACGGTGATCGTCACGCACGCACCGTCGCTGGCCTGGGACCTCGGGGAGAGCAGGGGCACGGTCGCGGTGCGGATGCCGCTGCACCCGGTCGCGCTCGAGCTGATCGCGGAGACCGGGCCACTGGCGGTGAGCAGCGCGAACGTCTCCGGCAGCCCACCGGCGAGCACGGTCGACGAGGCGGTCGAGCAGCTGGGGGAGAGCGTGGCCGTCTACCTCGACGGCGGGCCGTGCATCGACTCGGTGCCGTCCACCATCGTCGACCTCACCGGGGACGTCCCTTACGTCCGCCGCGAGGGTGCGGTGACGCTCGACGAGCTGCGCGCGGTGGCCCCGGCGGTGCAGCTGCCTGAGCCCGCCGACGATGCCGACGACTAGATGAGTGATTCCTTGAAGGGTGTGGTCGGCGCGGCTGCGGAGACGTGGGGCGGAGGGTGTTCAAGATCGATGTGTGACCAAAGAACTGAACACCCTCCTGACAGCACTGTATGTGGTGGTCGACGATCACGTGG
>WHTA01000158.1 GCA_009379825.1 Streptosporangiales bacterium | reverse complement strand
GTGGAGGCGACGATCTTCGGCCCGGCGTCGTGTCCGCTGACGGGCCGCCACCGGCACAGCTCGTCGACGGCGGCCTCGAACAGGCCGACCATGGTGCCGAGCGCGCCGGAGATGAGGTGCAGCTCGTCCTGGATGACGAGATCGGGTGGACGCAGCCGGGGCACGTCGTGACTGGACGCCGCCGGCACCTTCCCCTTCGCGTTGTGGCGACCACCGCACTTCACCCTGCCGTCGAGATCCGGGTGGCGATACCCGTGCCGGTCGCAGCGGCTGCGGACCCGACCGAACAGGATGCCGGCGTGGCCGCGCCAGGGCAGTTGGGCGAGCTTGTCGACGGTGGCGATCACCAGGCTCGGCGCGTACCGGTAGATCTCCTCGTCGACGGTCAGGATCGGCAGTCCCTCGTCGCTGTGCCGGCGGGAGAACGGGCAGGCGTCCGCACCCTCGGCGTTGCCGCAGAACAAGAGCACGCGCCGGGTCTCCTCCTGGACGTGCAGGTCGCGGTGACCTTCCAACGCGGTGCCGCACCACGGGCAGGTGAGCGTCTGCAGCACGTTGACGTGCTTGCCCGTCCCGGCGTTCTTCGCCTGGAGGACCTGGTCGCGGGCATCCTCGTACCAGTTCGGGGAGACGCCCGCGCCGACCCAGAGGCCGATGCGGAAGGGGGTCTCGCCGAACGTCGCCTCGTCGCGGCGGCGCTGTATCTCGGCGGCGCAGACCAGGGCGGCGGCGCGCTGGAACTGCTGCGCGGTGAGCAGCCGCAGCGTGTAGCGCATCAGGACGGCCACACCGGCCGCGCCGGACCGGGCGTCAACGCCCTCACCGACGCTGCCCTGCAGCCGGCGTATCGCGAAGGTGAACGCGGTGAGCCCGAGGTACGCCTCGGTCTTGCCACCGCCGGTCGGGAAGAACAGCAGGTCGACGACGGCGTTCGGGTCGGCCGCGCGCTCGGCGTGGGTGGGGTCGGTGAGGGCTGGCAGGTTGACCAGGACGAAGGCGAGCTGGAACGGGCGCCAAGACGCCACCGCAGCGCGCTGCTCGGCCACGGCGCGTTCGGCCTCGGCGTAGCCGAGACCCTCGCGCTCGCGGCGCCGCGCGATCTCGGTGTGCCGGCGCTGCGCCGCCATCGCCTCGTTGGCGAACGCGAACGCGCGCCGCGCCTCGGCGTGCCCGGGCGTAGTCGGGTCGCTCAGCAACCGCACCCCGGCACGGATGCGTTCGGCGGCGGTGCGCGCCTTCGCCACCGCGTCTGCGCCTGCCCGGCGCAGCGACTCCGGCAGTCCCGGCAGTTCGGCTTCGCGCGCGTCGAGCCAGGCGGTGTACCCGGTGATCAGGGGCATCAGGCCGGCGTGCAGCCGCGGCGGGTCGGCCGCGGCGAGCGCGTCCATGGAGAGCTCGACGTCGGCGAACGCCGTGCCGGGGCCGGACGGCGCCTCGGTGGCGGGCACGTCGTAGCTCGGCAGCCAGGTGGTCTCCAGGCACCATGCGTCCTGCTCGCCCGGCCTGATCCGGTGGTCGACGGCGACGTTGCGGCCGCTGGCGTAACGGCGCTCGTGCCGGTAGAGCAACCTGAGGTGGGTCTCCTCGTCGCTGGCGGGCGTGCCTTCAGCTGGATGCTCGACCGGGGCGAACACGGCGTTCTCGCCGTCGGTCGCGGTGACCGTGAGCCGGGTCTGGAACAGCCAGGCGGTGTCGCCCCTGGTCTTCGCCTCGGCCTGCGCGTTGACCAGGGCCAGCTCGACGACGCGCAGCGCACCGCGGGAGCGGACGGTGACGGCGAGGCGGACGCCGTCACCGGTGCCCTCGCTGCCGAGCCGGAACCGCTCGCTGACGTCACCGTCGAGATCGATCTCACGGACGTGCTCGACCGGCTCGCGCTGCCACACCTTCCGGGCGCCGGCATCGTCCTCGACCTGAGTCTCGACGTAGCGGCCCCAGGCGGCGGTGACCCGCAGCCTGGTCACCGCGGTGGACACGGTGCAGGCCAGGCCCATCGAGGACGCCCACATCCGCCCGACGGTGGCCGGCGCCACCTCGGGCAGCTCGGCGTCGCCGCCGTCGCCGGAGACACCGGCGCCGTTGTCGACGGAGGCGGGTGCCTCCTCCGCAGACGCGGTCGCCTCGCCGCGCGGGCCGAGCGCGCCGACGAGGTAGCGCTCCCGTGGGCCCTCCAGACCCTGGGAGGGCAGCTGTTCGGTCGGGCCGTCCCAGGGGCCGAGGAGGTCGCGACGCACCTGCTGCTCCAGCTCGTCGCGAACCGCGGCGGAGCTCGCCTCGGTGAACCGCTGTGGACGCTCCAGCTCGGCCACCGAGTCGAGCGTCACCTGGCCGTCCGCGGCGGTCATCGGTCCTCCTCTCCCTGCGTGTGGCGACGGCGCCTCTCGCCGTGGGCTCCATTCATAGCCGTGGCCAGTGACAGTTCGACCGAGCTGTACGACCTCTCGCACCGTCCCGACGAGGTGCGTTCGGCCTCCTAGCCACGGGTGTCACATGAGCCTCCCCTGGTCCGGGTCGTCCTGCCGCTTCCTGGCGCGCTTGGCCGGCTTCTTCGGCACGCCGGCGGCGACCTCGGCGGCGTGGCGTTCGTGGTTGAGCTCCAGCAACCGGTCCAGGATCTCCTGCTTCGCCGCCGGCCCGACCGTGTACCGCAGGTCACGTCCGGCCGGGTGGAACCCGTGGTCGAGCTGGTCGAGCAGGTCGTCCCAGCCGTACGCCCGGACGGTGGCGTCGTCGATCGCCCGGTGGATGTCGCGCAGCTCGACGATGTCGGCGTCGGTACAGCCGGGCTCGAAGACGAGGTTGTACGTCTTGGTCAGCCCGAGCTGTCGCCGCAGCATCGCCTCCCGCCGGAACGTGTCCAGCCGGTCCCCCAGCTCCCGCATCTCCTGGGTCAGGTCTGGAAGGGGGAACGTCTCGAACACGTCCGAGGGCGTGTACCGGAGGTCCGCCTTCATCGAGGAGGCGCGGGCCACTGCCCACCAATAGTGCGGGGAACTGGACAGCAGCGCCAACATCGCCGTGTCCCCGATGGCGAACACGCCGAGTGCATGGGAGAACACCTGTCCGGTCGGCACCAGCACCGGCATCACGGTCTTGCTCACCAACGTGATGACCACGACCCGCGACAACCCCGCGATCGCGGCACGAAGTCCCGGTGCTAACTTTTCGAATTTCCACCATGCGTCGCGAGTAGCACGCTTTGAACCTGGGAGCTTATCCCGCTCCGGCTTGACTAGATGACGGAGCCGCTCGATACAGGCAGCATAGCGTGACGCCTCTGGATACGAGAAGTCGCCGAAATCTATGATCCACCTGGACGGCGAGGTTTCTGGCCTAGAGTTTACATCTTGACCGTTCAAATATGGCCGAATTACATCGGCACTTTTTGCGTCGGACTTGATGAGATCCGCAACGTCATCCTTCGCTAGAACGAAACCAATTCCGTTGACGAAGTTCCCGATATACGCCACTCCCTTGCTTGCTTCTAGTCTCGTTGGTGTTCCCGAAACCCGCGAACCGGGGTCCAATGATGGCGATATTTCGGAAACAGCCAACTCGTCCAAGACGGCCTGGGCCGGTGAACGGCTCGTGGTCCAGACCGCGCAGTACTCGAGGACGGCGGAGCTCGATGGCCAGGGCTTGCTCTTGGTCGCCCGACGGATCGTCACGCCGCGCTCTACCAACTGGTCGAGGGCGACCTCGCGGGTGTCGCCTTGGGCCAGGGTGTTGGTCGCGATGAGGCCCACCTGGCCGTCGGCGTTCACCAGCTCGTGCGCCCGCAGTGCGAAGTAGGCGACCAGATCCGCATTGCCCTTGACACCGTTGCCGACCTCGCGGACCAGGTGCTCCCGGTAAGCAGAGCCGAGCGACCCACTGATCTTCTTCCCACCCAGGAACGGAGGATTCCCGACTATCGCGTCGAAGCCACCGCGGTCGGTGATCTCGGGGAAGGTGAGCGGCCAGTGCAAGGGTTGGCGGGGAAATGCGCCGGCCGGTTGGTCGGTGGCCAGCCAGGCACGGGCCCGGGCGCGAGCCTCCGTCCCGCCGTCGAGTCGTGCACCGTGCGCCAGCTGGGCGGCAGTCTGATAGAGGCCGCCCCTGGTGG
>WHTA01000157.1 GCA_009379825.1 Streptosporangiales bacterium | reverse complement strand
CTAGCGAGCCGGGTGTTCATCGGTTCGCTCCACCATGCCTCTCCACGCCCGGTTTCGCTCAGTATCCGTACTTGTCACTGCCGCCGAGGGTGGTGGTCGTCTCCCCGGTGCTCATGTTCGTGGTGAGCGTGCGAACCATGCCGAGGCTGCGGTGATTGCCAACGGGGCACCACAGCTCGTACGTGCGTCGCATCGCAGGGTGACGGTGAGGCGGTTCTGCTCGCCTGGGCCGATCGTCTCGGTCTCCGTGCGGGCGACTCCTGGCCCCTTGACCGCGAGCGCATGCGTGGTCCGGCCTTCGTTGTCGACCACGAAGGTGTAGGTGCCGGAGGAGAGGCTCTTTCGCTGCAGCTGGAAGGCGTAGTCGGTCGCGGTCACGGTGACTCTTGTGCCGGTGACACTCGGCGACGCCCCTCCTGTTGTGGTGCCGCCGCATCCAGTCAGCACGAATGGCGCGACAGCCAGGACGACCGTCGCTCGCCGGCGAGCGCTCATATCGGCGCCTTTCCCGCCGTCGGGTCAGACAGCCCACGACGCAGGTATCGGTCCACCCCGGTGAGGTCCCGGACGGCCGCCCGCTCGATGCGACGCTCGACACCGCGCACGACGGTGACACCGGCGGTGAGATGGTCGACGAGGACGGGTCGGTCCTCGGTTTGAGACGGGATGCCCCGCTTTGATCAGCACCTCGACGGTGCTCGGGTGGACCTCCAGAGCTCGGGCCTCGTGGACTCGAGGCATCGGCGCGGTGCACCACCCAAGGGCTGCACGCCGTGTGCGGCCAACTCGCGGCAGGGGTCGTACTGGTCGGTCGGCCGACGAGGGCATCGAGTGGGTCGCCGTTCACATTCCCACCGTACCCTCACAGCGTCCGCTTTCCGCGTTGACAGCCTGCCGCCGCCCGGTGGGCTGTGACCCGTCGCGCTCGCCAGTATCCTTGAGATGCAAGGCGCAACTGGCCGAGTCAGCAGCGGCGCCTACCCAGCGCCAACCGGCTCCTATACTGGGCGGTATGCACGGCAGGTTCGGTCTACCGACGGGATGGTTCCCGGTCGCGCTGCGCTGGGCGCTGGTGCCGTTCATCCTGGCCGGGGTCCTTGCCATGCATGCGCTGAACGGGCCGGGCGAACATCACTCGGGAATGCCGGCGGGACCGCAAGCGGTTTCCGCCGCTACGTCTATGTCGGGCATGACGCATGCCCCAGGTCTCGCCCCCGCCGACTCACCGCCCAACTCTGGTCTGACCAAGGCCGTGGGTGCTGTCCATACGGACACCGGAACGCTCATGGCGACGTGCATAGCGATCCTGCTCGGCGCGCTGCTGCTCGTAGTACTGCGTCGATCGCCTATCCGGCTCCCACGATCACCAGTCGCCGTGGGCGCCCCCGTCGGTGCCCGTTCCTTGGGCGGACGGGCACCGCCAGCTCTCTTGCTACATCAACTCTGCGTGCTACGAATCTAAGCCGCTGCTCACGTGGCGTGGCCCTGCCATGGGTGCGCCACGCCATGCGGCCCGTCCTCGCCACCACGCCGCTGTGCGGGGAAATATCCAGCTACGCACAAGGAGATATCCATGCCCACCATCGATCGCCGCAGCCTGCTGCGCGCCGGTGTCGCCGTTCCGGCACTGGCTGCCTTGGCTGCCTGCGGCTCAGGAGCAACCAGCCCACGACTGATCTCACCGACCGACAAGCGCGTTCGAAGCGTAGAGTCCAGCCGTCGCGCCAGCGGCAACACCAGCAGGCACACGGTGCGTGCGTCAGCCGACACCGTCGACCTCGGTGGACCGACGGTGAGAACGTGGACCTACGACGGCGCGATCCCGGGACGAGAAATCCGCGTCCGGCGAGGAGATCTTGTCGAGGTGCGGCTCGTCAACCAACTTCCGGCAGAGACGAGTATCCACTGGCACGGGATCGCCTTGCGCAACGACATGGACGGCGTGCCCGACCTCACCCAGCCCTCGGTTGGACGCGGAACAAGCTTTACCTACCGATTCGTCGCCCCCGATGCCGGCACCTATTGGTTCCATCCGCACAGCGGCGTGCAGCTCGACCGCGGCCTGTACGCACCGCTCATCGTCGAGGACCCCGACGAGGCGGGAGCCTACGATGCGGAATGGACGGTCGTCCTCGACGATTGGATCGACGGCACCGACTATACGCCTGACCAGGTGTTCGAGACCCTGCGCAAGGGGATGGGAGGCATGGACCACGGCGGTGGGGAGATGGACGGACCGACGCTCATGGGCGCCACCAGCGAGCTGCTCGGTGGCGACGCGGGCGACGTGAAGTACCCACATTTTCTCGTCAATGGCAGGATCGCCAGTGCTGCCCGCGACTTCCGCGCAAAGCCCGGAAGTCGCGTCCGCATCCGACTCATCAACGCCGGCGGCGACACCGCGTTCCGGGTGGCTCTCGGAGGACACCGTCTCCTCGTAACCCACACCGACGGCTTCCCGGTCACCCCCGTCGAGACGGATGCCTTGCTCATCGGTATGGGCGAGCGGTACGACGTGGTGGTCACACTCGAGGACGGCGTCTTCCCGCTCACCGCGCTCGCCGAGGGTAAGGAAGCCACGGCGCGGGCACTGGTCCGGACCGGTTCCGGCCAGCGACCACCGGTGTCCGCCCGACCGCGCGAGCTGAACGCAAGGATCGTCGGTTACACGGACCTACGCGCCGCCGACGACGCCCAGCTGAAGCCCGCGACGCCTGATGTGGAGCACGTCCTGGAGCTCACCGGCGGAATGATGGAGTACGACTGGACCATCAACGGACGCCGGTACGACCCGAAGAAGTCGCTGCCGATCCGGGAGGGGCAACGGGTACGCGTGAGGTTCCGCAACAGCACCACGATGTGGCACCCGATGCACATTCACGGCCACACGTTCCAGCTCGGAGCCGACGGCCCCCGCAAGGACACCGCAATCGTCCTCCCGAAGCGGTCGATCACCTGCGACTTCGACGCCGACAATCCTGGGCAGTGGCTGACCCACTGCCACAACATCTACCACGCCGAGGCCGGCATGATGACCGTCCTCGGCTACCGTGCCTGAATTCTACGATGCTTAGGAGCGGAGTGGGATAGGGGATCGATGCGCTCCTGGACGAAACGCCACTGGTTGATCGCCGCAGCGGGCGCGGTCGTCGCCGCACTTGTCATCGGTGTACCGACCGGTGTCGTTCCGACCCCGTTGTACACACGGATGACGCCCGTGCTGTGGTGGAACTATCCGGTGTGGGCGGTGAGCGCAGTACTCACCGGTCTGATCACGGGAACCTATGTCAGGGCGTCATCAGGTTCGCGACCACGCCAGGGAAGGGCCGTTGCCGGCGGGCTCCTCTCGGTCTTCGCCGTCGGCTGTCCGATCTGCAACAAACTCGTCGTGCTGGCACTCGGGACGAGTGGCGCGTTGAGCTATTTCGCGCCGCTGCAACCGGTCCTCGCGCTAGCCTCGCTGGCGGTCTTGGCGGTCGCGCTGCGTCAGCGGTTACGGGCACAGCAAGCTTGTCCCGTGCCTGAATCCGTGTCTTGATCGGGCTCACTCCCCGGCCGGCGGTTTGTCGTCGAGCCCGCCAGCGCTGCCGCCCTCGCCGGCCTCCGCGACGCTGCCGACCAAGGGCAGCTACCGGAAGGGCTGTCGATCGTTCTGGTGAACACCTCCAGCGGCCTGAAGAACCTCGAGCCCGCACAGAAGGTTCATCCCGAGCCCGGCGTCGTGGAGCCATCACCTGCGGCACTCGAGGCGTTGGCCGTCTAGCGTCGAGTCGCTGCCCATGGGCTCTGCATCATGAAGTCGGGACAGTTTGGGGATCGTGTCTGGTCTCGTCCCGCGATCACCTCAACTCTCCGTCGACGACCTGGACCTGCGGATCCGGGGCCCAAGGTCCGCGTCATGGCAGCGCCACCGACCTCATCGTTTCTTGCGTACCGCCACCGCTCGGTCCGGCTCCGCCCGCTCGGTGGCCGCCGCGGCGGGCCGGTGCTCGTGACCGCTCGGGCCGAGTGCTAGCGCTCAGCGACCTGGACCCGATGTCTGACCGCGTCCGCTTGTCCTACCCGAGTTCCGCAGTTGGTGGGCATGCGCGGGCTGTCTGAACAGGGTTTGTGCTGGTAGCGGCGTTGCGTGTCGTCCGGGATCCTGAAATAGTGTGGGCACACAACTTGGCGTGTCGAGCTTGATGATGCTGCTTGTTGCT
>WHTA01000156.1 GCA_009379825.1 Streptosporangiales bacterium | reverse complement strand
GAGCACCTGCTCCTTGGCGCGCTTGGTGGTCGCAGTGGAGGCGACGATCTTCGGCCCGGCGTCGTGTCCGCTGACGGGCCGCCACCGGCACAGCTCGTCGACGGCGGCCTCGAACAGGCCGACCATGGTGCCGAGCGCGCCTGAGATGAGATGCAGCTCGTCCTGGATGACGAGATCGGGTGGACGCAGCCGGGGCACGTCGTGACTGGAGGCCGCCGGCACCTTCCCCTTCGCGTTGTGGCGACCACCGCACTTCACCCTGCCGTCGAGATCCGGGTGGCGATACCCGTGCCGGTCGCAGCGGCTGCGGACCCGACCGAAGAGGATGCCGGCGTGGCCGCGCCAGGGCAGTTGGGCGAGCTTGTCGACGGTGGCGATCACCAGGCTCGGCGCGTACCGGTAGATCTCCTCGTCGACGGTGAGGATCGGCAGTCCCTCGTCGCTGTGCCGGCGGGAGAACGGGCAGGCGTCCGCGCCCTCGGCGTTGCCGCAGAACAGCAGCACCCGCCGGGTCTCCTCCTGGACGTGCAGGTCGCGGTGACCTTCCAGCCTGGTGCCGCACCACGGGCAGGTGAGCGTCTGCAGCACGTTGACATGCTTGCCCGTCCCGGCGTTCTTCGCCTGCAGGACCTGGTCGCGGGCGTCCTCGTACCAGTTCGGTGAGACACCCGCGCCGACCCAGAGGCCGATGCGGAACGGGGTCTCGCCGAACGTCGCCTCGTCGCGGCGGCGCTGCATCTCGGCGGCGCAGACCAGGGCGGCGGCGCGCTGGAACTGCTGCGCGGTGAGCAGCCGCAGCGTGTAGCGCATCAGGACGGCGACACCGGCCGCGCCGGACCGGGCGTCAACGCCCTCACCGACGCTGCCCTGCAGCCGGCGGATCGCGAAGGTGAACGCGGTGAGCCCGAGGTACGCCTCGGTCTTGCCGCCGCCGGTGGGGAAGAACAGCAGGTCGACGACGGCGTTCGGATCGGCCGCGCGCTCGGCGTGGGTGGGGTCGGTGAGGGCCGGCAGGTTGACCAGGACGAAGGCGAGCTGGAACGGACGCCAGGACGCCACCTTGGCACCCTGCTCGGTCACGGCACGCTCGGCCTCGGCGTAGCCGAGACCCTCGCGCTCGCGGCGCCGCGCGATCTCGGTGTGCCGGCGCTGCGCCGCCATCGCCTCGTTCGCGAACGCGAACGCGCGGCGCGCCTCGGCGTGCCCGGGCGCCGTCGGGTCACTGAGCAGCCGCACCCCGGCACGGATGCGTTCGGCCGCGGTGCGCGCCTTCGCCACCGCGTCGGCACCCGCCTCGCGTAGCGACTCCGGCAGTCCCGGCAGCTCGGCTTCGCGCGCGTCGAGCCAGGCGATGTACCCGGTGACCAGGGGCATCAGCCCGGCGTGCAACCGGGGCGGGTCGGCCTCGGCGAGCGCGTCCATGGACAGCTCGACGTCGGCGAACGCCGTGCCGGGGCCGGACGGCGCGTCGGTGGCGGGCACGTCGTAGCTCGGCAGCCAGGTGGTCTCCAGGCACCATGCGTCCTGCTCGCCGGGCCTGATCCGGTGGTCGACGGCGACGTTGCGGCCGCTGGCGTAACGGCGCTCGTGCCGGTAGAGCAACCTGAGGTGGGTCTCCTCGCCATCGGTGAGCGCGGTGTCAGCCGGGTGCTCGACGGGGGCGAACACGGCGCTCTCGCCGTCGGCCGCGGTGACCGTCAGCCGGGTCTGGAACAGCCAGGCGGTGTCGCCCCTGGTCTTCGCCTCGGCCTGCGCGTTGACCAGGGCCAGCTCGACGACGCGCAGCCCGCCGCGGGAACGGACGGTGACGGCGAGGCGGACGCCGTCACCGGTGCCGTCGCTGCCGAGCCGGAGCCGCTCACTGACGTCACCGTCGAGGTCGATGTCGCGGACGTGCTCGACCGGCTCGCGCTGCCACACCTTCCGGGCGCCGGCATCGTCCTCGACCTGCGTCTCGACGTAGCGGCCCCAGGCGGCGGTGACCCGCAGCCTGGTCACCGCGGCGGGTACGGTGCAGGCCAGGCCCATCGAGGACGCCCACATCCGCCCGACGGTGGCCGGCGCCACCTCGGGCAGCTCGGCGTCGCCGCCATCGCCGGAGACGCCGGCGCCGTTGTCGACGGAGGCGGGTACCTCCTCCCCGGACGCGGTTGCCTCGCCGCGCGGGCCGAGTGCGCCGACGAGGTAGCGCTCCCGTGGGCCCTCCAGACCCTGGGAGGGCAGCTGTTCGGTCGGGCCGTCCCAGGGACCGAGGAGGTCGCGGCGCACCTGCTGCTCCAGCTCGTCGCGCACCGCGGCGGAGCTCGCGTCGGTGAACCGCTGCGGACGCTCCAGCTCGGCCACCGAGTCGAGCGTCACCTGGCCGTCCGCGGCGGTCATCGATCCTCCTCTCGCTGCGTGCGGCGACGGCGCCTCCCGCCGTTTGCTCCATTCATAGCCGTGGCCAGTGACAGTTCGACCGAGGTTGACGACCTGTGCTCGGTGTCGCAGCCACGGGCGTCACATGAGCCTCCCCTGGTCCGGGTCGTCCTGCCGCTTCCTGGCGCGCTTGGCCGGCTTCTTCGGTACGCCCGCGGCGACCTCGACGGCGTGGCGTTCATGGTTGAGCTCCAGCAACCGGTCCAGGATCTCCTGCTTCGCCGCCGGCCCGACCGTGTACCGCAGGTCACGTCCGGCCGGGTGGAATCCGTGGTCGAGCTGGTCGAGCAGGTCGTCCCAGCCGTACGCCCGGACGGTGGCGACGTCGGTCGCCCGGTGGATGTCGCGCAGCTCGACGATGTCGGCGTCGGTACAGCCGGGGTCGAAGGCGAGGTTGTACGTCTTGGTCAGCCCGAGCTGTCGCCGCAGCATCGCCTCCCGCCGGAACGTGTCCAGCCGGTCCCCCAGCTCCCGCATCTCCTGGGTCAGGCCTGGAAGGGGGAACGTCTCGAACACATCGGAGGGCGTGTACCGGACGCGTGTCTCCAACGTCGATGCGCGAGCGATCGCCCACCAGTAGTGCGGGGAACTGGACAGCAGCGCCAACATCGCCGTGTCCTCAGTAGCGAACACGCCGAGTGCATGGGAGAACACCTGCCCGGTCGGCACCAACACCGGCATCACGGTCTTGGTGTGAAGCGTGATCACCACGACCCGCGACAACCCCGCGATCGCACTGTGGAGCTCCGGACGCGGCCGCCAGTACCGCCACCACGGCCAGCTCGCAACATCCTTACTCTTCATCGACCTTTCTGCCTTCACAGACTTTTCTAGTTGCGACAAGGGTTCAGGATAGGAACTGGCACGTTCGATGGACCAGTCATGAAAGTTGATGACCCATCGGCTCGCGGAACAGTCAGGACGGGAGTTGAGATCCTGACCATTGAGGTAGGGGAACAGAACGTCCGCGTTCCGCGAGTCCCTGGCGATGAACTGCTGCGCCTCAACCGGGCTCATCGTGAAACCGAGCCCGAGCAGATAGCTACCGATGAACGACCGACTCGCATTGGCGGCGAGCCGGTACGGTGTTCCAGACACCCGCGAGCCGGGATCGAGCGATGGTCCGATGCTCCGCACCGGCACGTCCTCGGCGAACCGCGGCGCTGACCCGCTCAGCTCTCGGCTCGTGGTCCAGACCGCGCAGTACTCGAGGACGGCGGAGCTCGACGGCCAGGGCTTGCTCTTGGTCGCCCGGCGGATCGTCACGCCGCGCTCCACGAGCTGGTCGAGCGCGACCTCGCGGGTGTCGCCTTGGGCGAGGGTGTTGGTCGCGATGAGTCCCACCTGCCCGTCGGCGTTCACCAGCTCGTGCGCCCGCAGTGCGAAGTAGGCGACCAGGTCCGCATTGCCCTTGACGTCGTTGCCGACCTCGCGGACCAGGTGCTCCCGGTAGGCCGAGCCGAGCGGGCCACTGATCTTCTTCCCACCCAGGAACGGGGGGTTGCCGACTATCGCGTCGAAGCCGCCGCGGTCGGTGATCTCGGGGAAGGTGAGCGGCCAGTGCAGGGGCTGGCGGGGGAACGCGCCGGCCGGCTGGTCGGTGGCCAGCCACGCACCGGCCCGGGCGCGAGCCTGCGTCCCGCCGTCGAGTGGTGCGCCGTGTGCCAGCTCGGCCGCGCGCTGGTAGAGGCCGCCCCTGGTGGTCCGCTTCTCCTCGCGCTGCTGGTCGCGGGCGTTCGGGTCGCGCGAGCCGACCCGCTTGACGTTGCCGGCGAGAGCGGCGCCGACGACCAGGTCGGCGAAGGGGCGCAGGTCGTCCGCGCGCGCCTCCGCCGCGGCCAACAGCTCGCGCTTGCGCGCCAAGGCCGCGTTCGCTTCCGCCCCCGATGCCGCCTCGACACCGACCTCGCCGATCTCGCGGTGCAGCTCTGCCATCTCGGCGACGGCGCCGCGCACCCCAGCGGTCCAGTCGAGCAACGCGGGTTCGTGCAGCTGCCGGCCCTCCACCGGGTCGAGGTGCATGTGCTCCAGCTGGTCCAGCGAGGTCAGGCCGAGCAGCGAGTCGCCCGCGACGAGCCGGTCGTCGAGGAAGGTGAACGGGCGCTCGCCGTCCATCGAGACCAGCCAGAGCGAGAGCTTCGCCATCT
>WHTA01000155.1 GCA_009379825.1 Streptosporangiales bacterium | reverse complement strand
CTACGAAGACTCATACCTACCCACCGGCTCCATGGGCGGTACCGCCGAGGAGGCCCTCGACACAGCCTGCGGTCTCTACCTCGCCGACCCGACCGCCTGGACCTGAGCCCCCGACGAACTTCCGGAGATGCCCACTAGCCGCTCAGAAGCCGAGCGGCGTGGCGCGGAACTGCTCGATGTCGGCGGGGTCGCCGAGCAGCTTGACCTGGGCGTGCTCGGTGCGGCCGAACGCGTAGAGCACCAGCTCGCTGGCGGGGCCGGCGACCGTCACGTACGACGAGCCCTGGTGGGCGCGCCAGATCACCCCGCCGGAACGGCGCAGCGCGATCCCGACCGGAGCCTTGCGCAGCAGCAGCCGCGACATCGTCCGCATCCGCCGCCACAGCTCCTCGGTGTGCTGCTCCGGCAGCTCCCGCGGCTGCCAACCGTCCTGGGCACGCCGGACGTCCTCGTGGTGGACGAAGAACTCGATCGCGTTCAGCGCTGCGTCCACCGGCGGCGGGCTGAACGCGGACAGCACCGGCGGACCCCCGCGCAACAGCTGCACCAGCGCCCGCCACGGCCGTTTCCCGAGTGCTTCCTGCACCCGGTCGCGGTGACCGGACAGCGGCGGCACGAACATGCCGAGCGCGGCGTCCGGGCGCCGCTCCCTGATCGCCAGATGAACCGCGAGGTCGCGGGTCACCCAGCCGTCGCACAGGGTGGGGGCGTCAGGCCCCACCTGGTCGAGCAGGTCACACAGCGCGGCGCGTTCGGCCCGGGCGAGGCTTCGCATGGCGTCAGCGTAGTCGCGTGTGCGCGGCGGGAATTCAGCGGGACGATCGAGTGTCGTCGGTAAGGAGCGACCCGGCCGGGTGTCCCTCACCTGAGCTAATGTCGAGAAGGCAGCGTGCAAGAACCCGAGAAGGAGCCCAGTGCCTCGTGACGACGTGATGCGGCGTGGGCTGCGCCTGCTGGCAACGGCCATCAGGGAGGAACCGCGGATCTTCCTCGGTGCACTGGTCGGCAGTGCGCTTTACGGCGGCATGACGGTGGGCATCGCGGAGGCCGTCGGGTGGGCGACGGGCAACGTGCTGCTGCCCGCGTTCGAGCAGGGCCGCACCACCGCGGGCCTGCTGGCAGCCGGCGCCGGCCTGGTCATCGCGGTGTCGATGCTGAAGATCGTCGGCATCCTCGGCCGGAAGATCCTCGCCGGCATGATGCAGTACCGGCTGATGGCGACGTACCGCCGGCGGGTCACCCGGCAGTACCTCAGGCTGCCGTTCGAGTGGCACCAGCGGCACCCGACCGGCCAGCTGCTGTCCAACGCCAACTCCGACGTGGAGACGCTGTGGAGCGTCATCGCACCGCTGCCGATGGCGCTCGGCGTCGTGGTGATGGTGGTTGTCGCCGTCGGCTCCATGCTGCTGACCGACCCGGTGCTCGCGCTCGTCGGGCTGCTGGTGTTCCCGTTGCTCGCCGCGGTGAACTACGTCTACCAGAAGCGGATGCGCCCGGTGGCGATGCGTTCGCAGGAGCTGCGCGGCACGGTGAGCTCCGCCGCCCACGAGAGCTTCGAGGGTGCGCTCGTGGTGAAGACGCTCGGCCGGGAGGACGACGAGGCGCGCAGGTTCGCGAAGGAGTCCGAGCAGCTGCGCGACACGAACATCAAGCTCGGCCGGATCGCCGGGGTGTTCGACCCGATCATGGAGGCGGTGCCGAACCTGGGCGTGCTCGCGGTGCTCGTGGTCGGCAGCCTGCGCATCGACGCCGGTGCGCTGGCCGCGGGCGAGCTGGTGAAGGTCGCGTACCTGTTCACGCTGCTCGCGTTCCCCATCCGCGCCTTCGGCTGGGTACTCGGCAGCCTGCCGCGATCGGTGGTCGGCTGGGACCGGGTGCGCTACGTGCTCGACGCCGACGGCGAGCTGCCGTTCGGCGCCGGCGAGACGCAGCGCGAGGGGCCGGCGCGGCTGCGCCTGGACGCGGTCTCGTTCGCGTACCCGGAGTCGGCGACCGACGCCGTGAAGGACGTCAACCTGGCCGTCCCCGCGGGCCGCACGGTCGCCGTCGTCGGGCCGACGGGCGCCGGCAAGTCCACCCTGGTCGGCCTGCTCGCCCGGCTGGTGGACCCGCGCGGCGGCAGCATCACCGTCGACGGCATCGACCTGCGGACGCTGCGCCGGGGCGCGCTGTCCGACACCATCGCCGTCGTGCCGCAGCAGGTGTTCCTGTTCGAGGACTCGCTGCGCGAGAACGTGACGCTCGGCGACGAGTTCACCGACGAGCAGGTCTGGGCGGCGCTGCGGCTGGCGCAGGCCGACGGGTTCGTGTCGGCGCTGGCCGACGGCCTCGACACGACGGTCGGGGAGCGGGGCACGACGCTGTCCGGCGGGCAGCGGCAGCGCATCGCGCTGGCCAGGGCGCTCGTACGTCGGCCGCGGCTGCTGGTGCTCGACGACGCGACGTCCAGCGTCGACCCGCAGGTGGAGGCACGCATCCTCGACGGGCTGCGCTCCGGGCTGCGCGACGCCGACGCCACCGTGCTCGTCGTCGCGTACCGGCAGTCGACCATCGCGCTGGCGGACGAGGTGGTGTACGTGGCGCAGGGCCAGATCGTCGACCGCGGCACGCACGGCGAGCTGCTCGCCCGCTCCGCCGGCTACCGCGACCTGGTCACCGCGTACGAGCTGGACACGGAGGACGTCGCGTGAGTGCGGTAGTGCAGGAGCGCACCAGCTCGACCATCGACGCCACCCAGGAGCTGTCCGGGTTCGCGGTGCTGCGCCGTGGCATCGCGCTCTGCCCGGAGTTCGTGCAGGGTCTCAGAGTCACGCTGCTGCTCGCCCTGGTCGCCACGACCGGCCGGGTGGTGATCCCGGTTGCGATCCAGCGGACCATCGACAACGGCATCGCCGGGGCCGGCGGCCCCGACCTCGGCTACGTCCGTACGGCGGCGGCGCTCGCGGCCGTCGGCCTGGTGCTGACGGGTATCGCGGCGTACCTGGTGAACGTGCGGCTGTTCCGGTCGTCGGAGACCGGGCTGTCCAGGCTGCGGGTGCGCGCGTTCAGGCACGTGCACGACCTCTCGGTGCTGACCCAGAACGCGGAGCGACGCGGCTCGCTGGTCTCCCGGGTGACCAGCGACGTCGATCAGATCAGCCGGTTCATGCAGTTCGGCGGGTTGATGATCGTGGTGTCGCTCGGGCAGCTGCTCGTGGCGACCGTGCTGATGGCCGTCTACTCGTGGCAGCTGACGCTGTGGGTCTGGGCCTGCTTCCTGCCGCTGATGTTCGCGCTGCGTACGTTCCAGCGCTGGCTGGCCGCCGCGTACGGCGTGGTCCGGGCGCGGGTGGGCAGCATGCTCGGCGCGATCAGCGAGGCGGTCGTGGGGGCGTCGGTGATCCGCACGTACGGCATCGAGCGGCGCACCCAGGAGCGGGTGGACGGGGCGATCGACCGGCAGTACCGCGCGCAGAACCGGGCGCAGATCCTCTCCACGCTGACGTTCAGCTCCAGCGAGCTGGTGGCCGGCATCGCGATCGGCGGCGTCGTGGTGATCGGTGTGCTGCTCGGGGTGGGCGACCAGCTCACCGTCGGGCAGCTGGTCGCGTTCCTGTTCCTCGTGTCGCTGTTCGTGGCGCCGGTGCAGACCGGCACCGAGGTGCTCAACGAGGCGCAGAACGCGCTCGCCGGCTGGCGGCGGGTGATCGCCGTGCTCGACACCGAGCCCGACGTGCGCGACCCGGGTGCGGCCGGCGTCGCGCTCCCGCGCGGGCCGGTCGACGTCGGCTTCGAGGACGTGTCGTACGCGTACCCGGGTGGCCCACCGGTGCTGCTCGACGTGGACGTGCACATCCCCGCGAACCGGAAGGTCGCCGTCGTCGGCGAGACCGGGTCGGGCAAGACGACGTTCGCGAAGCTGCTCACCCGGCTGATGGACCCGACGCACGGCCGGGTGCTGCTCGACGGCGTGCCGCTGCAGGACGTGTCGTTCGCGTCGCTGCGCGAGCGGGTGGTGATGGTCCCGCAGGACGGCCACCTGTTCGACCTGTCGGTCGGCGACAACATCAGGTACGGCCGGCCGTCGGCCAGCGACGCGGAGCTCTACGAGCAGCTGACCGACCTCGGTCTGCGCGACTGGGTCGACTCGCTGCCGAACGGGCTGCACACGCCGGTCGGGGAGCGCGGCGAGTCGCTGTCCGCGGGGGAGCGGCAGCTCGTCGCGCTCGCCCGCGCGTACCTCGCCGACCCCGACCTGCTGGTGCTCGACGAGGCGACGTCGGCGGTGGACCCGGCCACCGAGGTGCGCATCCAACGGGCGCTCGACGGCCTGACCTACGGCCGCACTGCCGTGGCCATCGCGCACCGGCTGTCGACCGCGGAGGCGGCCGACGAGGTGCTGGTCTTCGACCGCGGTGTGCTCGTGGAACGCGGCCCGCACGACGACCTGCTGGCGCGCGGCGGCACGTACGCCGCGCTCTACGCCTCGTGGCAGCACGCCGCCGGCACCTAGATGGTTGATTCCTTGGTCAGTGGTCGTAGGCGGTTAGTGATCGTTTGCTGGTGACGCCGGTGGTCCAGTTGGTCCAGATGCCGGAGGTGAGGGCGAGGAGTCGCTGGGCGATGCGGGTGAAGACTCCGGTGGGTG
>WHTA01000154.1 GCA_009379825.1 Streptosporangiales bacterium | reverse complement strand
GTAGATGCGCAGCACGGTGCGACGGCCGGCCAGCTCCGCCGCCGTCCGCGACTCGCTGGTGCCGCCGTCGACGCCGACGACGTGGATGGCGTTCGCGCCGCCCGTGCGCAGGAACTCCCGCACCGACTTGTGCGCGAGCTCCGCGTGGTGCAGCTCGCCGCGGGCCACCGCGTCCGCGTGCGCCTCCTCGAGCGCCTCGTGGTCAAGTGCCGCCGACGAGTACCCGCCGAAGCGCACCATCACGGTGCCCGGTTGCCGCTGCGGGTGCGTGATCCGGTCACCGCCGGCGAGCGCGACCACGTCCGCGTCGCCGGTGGCGTCCACGAGCGCGCCGGCTGTCACCGTGCGCAGTCCTTCCTTGCCGCAGACCGTCACGGTCCAGCGGTCGCCGCGCCGTTCCACGCCGGCCAGCATGGTGTGCAGGCGCAGCACGACGCCCGCCTCGGTCACTGCCTGGTCGAGCAGGGCCGCGTAGATGGCCGGCACCACGGGCACCTGCAGCCGGTAGTGCGGCAGGTCCCAGCGGCTGAAGTCCGGCAGCGCGACCCCGGCGACCGCCGCGGACCGCCGCACCACGTCCCAGCCGATACCGCCGATCACCTGCACGCCCCAGGCGTGGAAGAGCCCGGGCAACGCCACGCCCGCCACCGTGGTGGTGCCGCCGAGGGCGCCGTTCTTCTCCACCAGCAGCGTGCGCGCGCCCAGCTTCGCGGCCTGGATCGCCGCCGGGCAGCCGGCCGGCCCGCCGCCCACCACCACGACGTCGTAACTGTCGTACATCGCGCTCCATCCGTCTACGCACAACGGCTCCGCACCGACGAATTCTTGACCGACGATAGCCCCACGTCTACCATCTCTGAAACGTTCCAATCGTTCCTTGCCACCAACGACGAGACGGCACCGTGTACGCGAAGGAACTGACCACAGAGAGCACCCACAACCCCATCGCCATCGGCGTCGCCGCGCCACGCTTCGGCTGGTCACCAGCAGGCAGCGGACCGCAGACCGGCTACCAGCTGGTGGTTCATACGGCAGACCACGACGGCGCCCCGATGACCGAAGTGTGGGACTCCGGCATCGTCGACTCCGACGCTTGCACCGCTGTTCGCTACCAGGGCACGCCGTTGCAGTCGCTCGGCCACTACGTCTGGCACGTCCGGTTGCGCGACGCCGGCGGCACGTTGTCGCCGTGGTCGCACCCCGCCACGTTCCGCACCACGTTGCTGTCCGCCGACGCCTGGCGAGCCACCTGGATCGGCGCGCCGCGGCGCGAGACCGCTGAGCCGCCGCCCGACCCGCTGCTACGTACGGAGTTCGAGCTAGGCAGTCCCGTCCGGTCGGCGCGACTGTTCGTCTGCGGCCTCGGCTATGCCGTAGGCCATCTCAACGGCCGCAGGATCGGCGACACGGTGCTCGACACACCTGTGACCAAGTACGACATCCGCGTGCTGTTCACCACCCACGACGTCGGTGGTCTGCTGCGGGTCGGTCGCAACGCGCTCGGCGTGGCGCTGGGCCGCGGCTTCTACGCCGGTCGCGACCCGGACCGCTTCGGCTGGCACGAGGAACCGTACTGCGACGAACCGAAGCTGTTGGCACAGCTGGAGATCGAGCACCTCGACGGCTCGACGACGAGCATCGCGAGCGGCGTCGACTGGCAGGTTGCCGACGGGCCCACCACCTTCGACGCGGTGTACGCGGGCGAGAGCTACGACGCCAGGCGCGAGCCGGCCGGCTGGACGGCACCGGGCTGCACCGGCGGCTGGCAGCCGGCCGCGGCGGTCACAGCACCGGCGGGGCGGCTCGAACCGGCAGCCATCGAACCGATCCGGGCCACCCGCGACGTCCGGCCGGTCCAGGTCACCCCGCTCGACGACGGGCACCTGGTCGACTTCGGCGAGATGCTCGCCGGTTGGGTGCGGCTGCGCGCACGGGGCGCGCCAGGCGCACGCGTGACCATGCGTTACGGCGAGCTGCTCGACGACGGCCGGCTGGTCCTCGAGCGCGAGCACGGCACCCCCGACCATCCACCGTGCGGGCCGCGGTTCCAGACCGACGAGTACGTCTTCCCCGACGACCAACAGGCGGAGTGGGAGCCGCAGTTCACGTACAAGGGCTTTAGGTACGTGTATGTCACGGGCCTCCCCCATCCGCCAGGCGACGACGCGTTTCTCGCCCGCGCAGTGCACACCGACCTGGCGCGCACGTCCACGTTCACCTCGTCCGACGGCCTCTACCCGTGGGTGCACGACGCCATGCAGGTCACGTTGCTGAACAACATGCACGGCCTGCCGACGGACACCCCCATGTACGAGAAGTGCGGCTGGATTGGGCGACGCACACGTCGCCGCGGACGCCATGCTCTACTGCCTCGACCTGCGGCGCGTGCTCGACAAGTGGCTACGCGACATCGCCGACAGCCAGTTCGACGACGGCTCGTTGCCTTCGGTGGCGCCGGTGCCCAACAGCAGAGGGTTCACGCGCTGGGGCGACTCCCCCGCCTGGACCGGTGTGTTCGGCTGCCTGATGCGAAGGTACTGGGAGTGCTACGGCGACCTCAGCGTGGCGCACGAACACTACCCGGCGCTGCGCCGGCACCTCGACCACCTGCTCACGGTCGGCGACGACGGCCTGGTGCCCGACTGGTGGGGCGACTGGGCGTCGCCCGGTTACCCCGAACAGCCACCGGAAGACCGCAGGCTGGCCGGCACCGCGTACCTCCACAAGCAACTGCGCGACGCCGCAGCGATCGCGACCGCGCTCGGCGAGACCACAGACGTGGACACCTACCTGGCGACCGCCGCATACGTCGCGGACCGGTTCAACGCCACGTTCCTCGACGCCGGTGCCGGCGTGTACCGCACCGCAACCGACGACGGTTACCGACAGAGCTCGAACGCCCTGCCGGTCGCCTTCGGGATCGCCCCTGCGGACGTCCGCGACGCCGTGGTGGCCAACCTGGTCGCCGACATCCGTGCCCACGACGGCCACCTCAACACAGGTGTGCTCGGCACCAGCGTCCTCTTCGACGTGCTGTGCGACCACGGGCACGCCGACCTCGCCCACGTGGTCGCGTCGCAACGCACACCGCCGGGCTACGGGTACTGGCAGGACCGCGACACGAAGACGCTGTGGGAGCGCTGGGAGGGCTACCGCTCGCGGAACCACTACTTCTTCGGCAGTGTCGTCGCCTGGTACGTCAGCCGGGTCGCCGGCATCTCACCCGCGGCACCCGGCTACCGGCGCGTCCTGGTGAACCCCGACGCGCGCGGCCCGCTGACGTCGGCCGGCGCGCGGCTGTGGACCGTGCGCGGCACGGCGAGTGCTGCATGGGTCATAGCAGGCGAGACCTTCCAGCTCGACGTCGAGGTCCCCGGCGGCGCCGAAGGCGAGATCCGTCTCCCCGACGGCACCGTCGAGGCGGTCGGTGCCGGAACCACAGGTTCGCCGTCACCGCGCCGTCGGCACCACGCGCGGAGGCCTCGCGATGAGCCTGCTCGTCCCGAGCAGGGAGGCCACGAGCGGCGTGCCCGCCGCCCGCAGACAGGGCCACCTGTGGGCGGAGATCAAGAGTCACCGCTGGCACTACGCGTTCCTCACCCCGATGGTCGTGCTCGCAGCGCTGTTCACCTTCTGGCCGATCGTCGCGACGGCCCTGATCTCGTTCTTCGACTGGGACGGCTACGAGCCGCTGACCGAGTTCGTCGGGCTGGCCAACTTCACCGAGGCCGTCACGAGCGCGCAGTTCTGGAATGCGTTCCGCAACACGTTCATCTTCACCGCCTTCGCCGTGTTCATCCAGATGCCGCTCGCGCTGAGCATCGCGGTTCTGCTCAACAACTCCGTGCTGCGCGGGAGGAACGTCTACCGCGTGCTCATCTTCCTGCCCGTCGTGACGACTACCGCCGTCGTCGGTGTCGTGTTCGCGGTGCTGCTCGATCCCAACGGCGGCACGGTCAACACGGTGCTGCAGGACACCGGGCTCGTCGACGAGCCGGTCAACTTCCTCGGCGAGGAAGCGCTCGCGCTGCCCACGGTGCTCGTCGTGGACATGTGGAAGAACCTCGGCATCACCATGGTGTACTTCCTCGCCGCACTGCAGACGATCCCCGCCGAGCTCTACGACGCGGCCAAGGTCGACGGCGCCTCGCGCTGGCAGTCGTTCCGCTACGTCACGCTGCCACTGATCCGGCCGCTGGCGCTGATCATCCTGCTGCTTACGGTGGTGATGAGCTTCAACGCCTTCGACCTCGTGCAGACGATGACCGCCGGTGGCCCGAACTACGCCACCGACATCATTCCCACGTACATCTACAGGTACGCGTTCAACCCGGAGCGCATCGTGCCGCGCTACGGGCTGGCGTCGGCCGCCGCGCTGTTCTTCGGCATCGCCGTCATCGTGCTCACCGTGCTCCTCGTCGTGCCCGCGCGGCGCGCGCGGCTGCAGCGCGACGCAGGGATCAGGTGACGACCATGCGCCGCAACGTGCTCCGCCAGCTGCCGACACACGTCGTGCTCATCGTGTTGTGCCTGGTGTGGATCTACCCGTTCCTCTGGATGCTGTCGGCCAGCCTGAAGAGCGAGCAGGAGATGCTGCTCGGCGGGGCCAACCTGATCCCCGAGGACCTGACGTTCGCCAACTACGTGCGCGCCTGGGACGCCGCGAACTTCGGTACCTACACGGTGAACACCATCATCGTCTCGGTGTCCGTGGTGGTGATCGTGGTGCCCGTGTCGTCGATGGCCGGCTACGCACTGGGTCGCGGCAACATGCCGGGCAAGCGGCTGGTGGTCGTCGCGCTGGTCGCGACCATGTTCCTGCCGAAGGGCGTGACCATCCTGCCGGTCTTCGTGCTCGTCAACGCGATGGGCCTGAACAACACTCTCGCCGGCGTGACCGTCGCCGAGTCCGGTGCG
>WHTA01000153.1 GCA_009379825.1 Streptosporangiales bacterium | reverse complement strand
CCTCCGCCAGCTCCGCGACACGCTCAACGCCCAGTTCACCGAGACTGTCAGTACCCCATGCGATGCTGAACACGAGCAGGTGGCCTAACGATCACCTCGGGGCCGCCACCGAAGTTCAACGGAACTCGGGACATCCTCGAGCTCGGTATCCCACTCGACAAGCTCAACGCCAACGGTGGTGCGATCGCCGTCGGGCATCCGTTCGGCTCGACCGGAGCGCGGATCACGTCCACGTTGGTCAACGCGCTCTCCTTCCGCGACAAGGAGATCGGCCTGGAGACCATGTGTGTCGGCGGCGGGCAGGGCATGGCCATGGTCCTCCAGCGACTGAGCTGAAGCCGCAGATGCCACCAGTCAGTGAGGAGCAGGTCGTGTCAGAAGCACGTGTACGCACGTTCGGCGAGCTGAGCGTCGACGAGACCTACCAGTCGGCCGGGCGCACGGTCACGGAGGCCGACATCGCGTCTTTCGCAGGGATCTCAGGCGACTTCAACCCGCTACACACCGACGCGGAATGGGTCGCCACGAACACCGACTACGAACGACCCATCGCACACGGCCTGCTGGTCCTCGCCATGTCCAGCGGCCTGCGAACCCCGGGCATCGACGAGCTCAACGTCCTCGGTTACCCAACGCCGAACGCGCCATGGTCGCGCCGACGTACCCGGGCGACACGATCCGGATGGAACAGCGCATCGCGGACCTCAGGCCGAGTCGGTCGCGCCCGGGTTCTGGCATCGTCACGGTCGAGGTGACGGTCAGCAAGCAGGACGGGACGGTCGTGCAGCGCGGCAATGACGTGCTTCTCGTAGGTGGAGGCGATGACAATGCATGAACAGCACGGACCAAACGCCCACGGCGGCCGCCGATACCTGGTCACCGGGAGCGCGTCCGGCATCGGCCGGGCGACGGCCACGCTGCTCGCACAGCGAGGCGCCACCGTCGCCATCGGCGATCTCGACCAGGCCGCCGCGAGCAAGTTGGCCGACGAGCTGGGCGACGGCGCGTTCGCACTGCGGCTGGACGTAAGCCGGCGCGAGTCGTGGCAGGACGCCGCGGCTTCGATCGAGCAGCAGCTCGGCGGGCTCGACGGGCTGGTGAACAACGCCGGCATCACCCGCGACCGCACCATGGCGCGGATGACCGACGAGGAGTGGCAACAGGTTCTCGACGTGCACCTGCGCGGCACCTGGTTGGGCTGCCAGGTGATGCGGCCGCTGCTCGTCGAGTCGTCCGCCCCTTCGATCGTCAACACCTCGTCGTCCGGGCGGCACGGCACGTTCGGCCAGACCAACTACGCGTCCGCTAAGGCAGGCATCGTCGGGCTGACGAAGACCGTCGCGGTGGAGCTCGCCAAGTACGGCGTCCGCTGCAACGCCGTCGCGCCGGGTGCGGTGGAGACACCGATGACCGAGGCGGTGCCGGACGCGGTCCGCGAGCACTGGGAGTCGACGATCGCACTCGGTCGCCTCGCCCAACCGTCGGAGATCGCCGAAGTCGTCGCGTTCCTGCTCTCCCCCGCCACCTCCTACGTCACCGCCGAGGTGATCGACGCGAACGGGGGCGAGCCACATCTATGAGAGGAGCCTTCCTCGACTCCGTCGAGGTCGACCGCAGCGGGCCGGTGGCCGACCTCATCGAGGCGGAGACCGACCGCCCGCAGAGCGTCCTGTTGCGCTGGCCGGACGACGCCTGGACCGTAAGGGACTTCGCCACGGCCAGCCGGCGCTGTGCCGCGGAGCTGAGGCGCCGTGGCGTCGAGAGCGGTGACCGGGTCGCCCTCATCAGCGGCAACTCCGCCTGGCGGCTCGCCTGGCAGTACGGCATCTGGTGGGTCGGCGCCGTCGAGGTGTCGATCAACGCTGAACTCAAGGGCCCGTTGATGCAGTCGGTGCTCGCCGACTGCGAGCCGGCGCTCCTCGTCGTGGAGGAGGAGCTGCTGCACTGCGTCGGCGACGAACCGCCCGCCCCCGTACGGATCATCGACCACGGCTACCCGGAAGAGATCGACGCGTCCACACATGCCGAGCTCGATGCCGCCACTGCAGCCATGCGCCCGAGCGACCTAGGCACCATCCTCTACACGTCCGGCACCACGGGCCCGTCCAAGGGCGTGATGCTGCCGCGGGCCTACTTCGCCAACCTCGGCGCGGTCATCGCTGGCGTGCTCGACCTGCAGCCGTCCGACACCGGCTACTTCGTGCTGCCGTTCTTCCACGTCGACTTCCACGTCGTGTTCCCCGCCGTGGTCCAGTCCGGGTCTTCCGTCGCGTTCGACCGCAGGTTCAGCGCGCGCCGGTTCTGGCCACAGATCGAGCAGTTCGGGTGCACCTGGTGCTTCGTCATCGGCTCCGTCCTCTCCGTGGTGATGACGCTCGGCGCGGAGGCCGCCGCCGGTACCCCCGTACGCCGGTTCCTCGGCGCGCCGATCCCGCCGGAGGCGTACACGTTCTTCGAGCAGAACCTCGGCATAAGGATCCAGAGCATGTTCGGCCAGACCGAGGCCGACGGGCCGACGTTCGACACGGTCGACCACCGGCGACAGGGCAGCGCCGGCTGGCCGTGCGCCGGTTTCGACGTCGAGGTCCACGACGAGTCCGGCCGGCAGGTAGCGCCGGGTGCGATCGGGCAGATCGTCTACCGGCCGCAGCGGGCCAACATGATGACCCTCGGGTACTGGCGGCGCCCGGACGCGACCGCCGAGGCGTGGCAGAACCTCTGGTTCCACTCCGGTGACCTCGGCCGGATGGACGGGGACGGCTTCCTGTACTTCGTCGGGCGGCTCACCGACAGCCTGCGACGCAGAGGTGAGAACGTGTCCGCGTACGAGCTGGAGTTCGTCATCCGGCGCGCGCCAGGAGTCGACGAGTGCGCCGCCGTCGGCGTGCACGACGAGATGGGCGGCGAGGACGACATCAAGGTGTTCGTCGTACCCGACGACGAGCACACGTTCGACCCGGACGCGTTCTTCGGGTACTGCGAGGACAACCTGCCCAGGTACGCGGTGCCGACGTACGTCGAGCTGACCACCTCGGACACGTTCGTCCGCAGCGTCGGCACTGGCGTCATCCAGAAGCGGCGGTTGTCCCGCGAGACCGCCGGTCCAGGCATCTACGTACATCCACAGAGCAAGGTCGCGACCGACGCTGGGAAGGTGGCTCGATGAGCTTCACATGGAAGGACGCGCTGGCCGAGCTCGACCGGCGGCGTGCCGCCGCTCGCGAGCTCGGCGGGCAGCGCCGCGTCGACCGCGCGCACGAGCAGGGGCGCTACACAATCAGGGAACGCATCGACCGCGCGTCGACGAGGTTCCACGAGGTCGGTGAGTTCGCCACCTACGACGACGTCGACGCGACCGGCGTACTGCAGGGACAGCTGCCGGCGAGCTACGTCTGCGGCCTCGGCGAGTTCGCCGGCCGGCCGGTGGCTCTCGGCGGCGAGGACTTCACCGTGCGCGGTGGCGCGCCCCAGACGTACCTCGACCGGATGAAGGGCGGGCTCGGCGGGTTCGTCGAGGACCTCGCCCACGAGTACCGCATCCCGCTCGTGATGTTCATGGAGGGCATCGGAGGCGACGTCGCGGCGCAGGCGGAGAAGGGACACGCGTACCTGGTCAGCTCGTTGAGCTGGGGCCGTTCCTACGAGCTGCTCGCCGAGGTGCCGGTGCTCACCATGGTCAGTGGCGCGGCGGCAGGCGGCACCGCGGGACGTACAGTGCTGAGCCACTTCTCCGTGATTACGAAGGACTCGGTGATGTTCGCCGGCGGGCCGCCGCTGGTGAAGCGCGCCATGGGCATCGACGTCGACAAGGACGAGCTGGGCGGCGCGAAGATACACACCGGCATCTCCGGCGCCATCGACAACATCGCCGAGGACGAGGACGACGCGATCGAACAGATGCGCACCGTGCTCGGCTACCTGCCGCAGAACGTCTGGGAGATGCCACCACGAGGTGACCGTTCGGACCCGGCCGACCGCCGCGTCGACGAGATCCTCGACATCATCCCGGAGAACCGGCGGCAGCCGTACAAGACGTCGAAGGTGATCGAGGCGGTCGTCGACCGCGGCTCGTTCTTCGAAGTGGGCCCGAAGTGGGGTCGCAGCGTCACGACGGGGTATGCGCGGATGGACGGCATCCCCGTCGGTGTCGTCGCGAGCAACCCGATGCATCTCGGCGGCGCGCTCGACGCGGCCGCGGCGGAGAAGCAGGTGCGGTTCGTGGACACCTGCAGCACGTTCCACCTGCCGATCGTCTACTTCGTCGACGTACCGGGCTTCATGGTCGGCCCGAACGCCGAGCGCGGCAACGTGGTGCGCTGGGGCATGCGCGCCATCCAGTCACTGGTGCAGGCGGAGGTGTCGGTCGTCACTGTGCAGGTGCGCAAGGCGTACGGCATGGCGGTCTCGGCGACGTCCGACCCCGACGGTCTCAGCCTGCGTATCGCCTGGCCCACTGCGGAGTGGGGCGACCTGCCCGTCGAAGGTGGCGTGGAGGCCGGGTTCAGGCGCGAGATCGAGGCGGCCGACGACCCCGAGGAGTACCGCAGGCAGGCAGAGGAACGGATGCTCGCGCTGGCCGACCCGTGGCAGACGGCGGAGGCGTTCGGCGTCGAGAACATGATCGACCCGCGCGACACCCGAGAGATCGCCTGCGCGTTCCTCAACGCCTCGCTGCACAAGGTACGCTCCTCGCTGGGCCCACAACGGCGGCAGTGGAGCATCAGGCCCTGACGATGGATACCAGGTTCGAGTTCGACCACACGTCGATCGCCGTACACGACGCCGAGGCCTGGTTGCGGCGTATCCGGCGCGACCTCGGCGCGTCCGTACTCGTCGGCGAGGTGCTACCGGAGTTCCGCTACGCGCTCTGCCAGGTCGGTGCGCCAGAACACGGCGCGCGGCTGGAGCTGATGGACGCGAAACCCGGGCGCGGGAGGCTGTCGCACGAATCAGGCTCTGGATCCGCGTTTCGTGGGCGCCCGTGGTCCGTGGCGGTCGGAAGAATCGGTGCGTGGCTTACAACTTCGTGGTGTGTGATCGTGAGCAGCTGATGTTGATGCCGCCGTCGATGG
>WHTA01000152.1 GCA_009379825.1 Streptosporangiales bacterium | reverse complement strand
TCGCGATGTTCGGCCTGACCGGGGTGACCTCGGACGAGATCACGTACTACACGTACTGGTGCATCGAGAAGGGCTACGCACGGTGGGTCGGCCCGAACGACGGCAGCGCCGAGTGGAAGCAGCGCGCGAAGGGCTGGATCAAGGTGATGTACCGCGACGCCGCCCTGTCGTGGGTGGTCTACACCGTAGGCACCCTGGCGTTCTTCATCATGGGCGCGGCCGTGCTGCACCCGGAGGGCCTGGTGCCCCAGGACAACGAGATGATCACCACGCTCTCGCACACCTACACCAACACGCTCGGCGAGTGGGCGAGCATCGTCTACCTGGTGGGTGCGGTCGCGGTGCTCGGGTCGACGCTGTGGGCCGCGCTGCCCGGCTGGGCGCGGGTCGCCGCGAACGCCGTCGCGCTGTGCGGCGGGTTCGACTGGCGCGACACCGCCAAGCGGACGCGCTGGATGCGGCTGTTCACCGTGCTGTTCCCGATCGCCTGGGGTGCGGCGTACCTCTACTTCACCGCGCCGGTGTTCATGATCCAGACCGGTGGGTTCATCGGTGGGCTGTTCCTCGTCGCCGTCACCGTGGCGGCCTGGTACCTGCGCAAGAAGGAGGTCGACGAGGAACTGCGCGGCAGCTCCTGGTTCACCGTCGCCCTGCTCGTCAGCAGCCTGCTCATCGCCGCACTCGGCGTCTACACCGCGCTCAGCGTGTTCGGGCTGACCATCGAATGACGGTACGTACGGCCGTCCTGCACGGCGCGAAGGACCTCAGGCTCGAACGACGTCCCGCCCCTCGGCCGGCGGCCGGCGAGGCGCTCGTCGCGGTCGAGGCCGTGGGGTTGTGCGGTTCCGACCTGCACTACTACCTGGACGGCCGCAACGGCACCAACGAGCTTCGCGGCCCCGCCGTGCTCGGCCACGAGATCGGCGGCACGGTCACGGACGGCCCGGCCGACCTGCTCGGAACCCGGGTGGTGGTCGAGCCGGCCGTGCCGTGCCGGGTCTGCGCCAGCTGTGTGGGCGGCCGCTACAACCTCTGCCAGAACGGCAGCTGCCTCGGCTCGCCGCCGACCGGCTCGCGGCCGCCCGCGCGTTCGGCGTACCCGCGACGCACCCCGAGGACCTCGGTGACCTGCGGGCGGCACTCGGGGTGGAGTGCTCGGGGGCCGCGGCGGCGTTGCCCGGCCTGCTGGCGGCGACCGAACCCGGCGGCCGGGTGGTGCTGGTGGGCACCGTCCGTACGGGCGACGTCCCTGCGCCGTTGAGCATCGTCCAGCGGTACGAGGTCGACCTGGTGGGCACCTTCCGTTACGCGGCGAGCTTCCCCGCGGCGGTGGACCTCGTGCAGCGCGGCGCGGTGGACGTCGCCGGGCTGGTCACCGCGACCTTCCCGCTCGACCGGGCGGACGAGGCGTTCCGGCACGCAGCGAGCGGCGCCGGGCTGAAGACCATCGTGGACTGCACGAGACAGGGGGAACGAACATGAAGATCGCCGACGTACGGGTGCTCGTCACGTCGCCGGGACGCAACTTCGTCACCGTGAAGGTCACCACGGACGACGGGCTGACCGGCGTCGGCGACGCCACCCTCAACGGCCGGGAGCTCGCGGTGGCCACGTACCTCACCGAGCACGTGCGCCCGCTGCTCCTCGGCCGCGACGCCGGCCGGATCGAGGACACCTGGCAGTACCTGTACCGCGGCGCGTACTGGCGCAGGGGCCCGGTCACCATGACGGCGATCGCCGGGATCGACACGGCGCTGTGGGACATCAAGGCGAAGGCGGCCGGACTACCGCTCTACGAGCTGCTCGGCGGGCGCAGCCGCGACCGGGTCATGGTGTACGGGCACGCGCAGGGCGCGAGCATCGACGACACCGTGGCGCAGGTCGGGCAGTTCCTGCAGCGGGGCTATCGCGCCGTCCGGGCCCAGACGGCCGTGCCTGGCACCCGCGGCACGTACGGCATCGGCTCCGACGGCGAACGGTACGAGCCCGCGTCGACCGGCCTGCCGGAGGAGACGCTGTGGTCCACGCCCGCGTACCTGAACCACACACCGGAGCTGTTCGCCGCGGTCCGCGATGCGCACGGCTTCGACTTCCACCTGCTGCACGACGTACACCACCGGCTCACGCCGATCGAGGCGGCCGGCCTCGGCAAGGCCGTGGAGCCGTATCGGTTGTTCTGCCTCGAGGACCCCACACCGGCCGAGGACCAGAGCGCGTTCCGGGTGATCAGGCAGCACACCACCACGCCGATCGCCACCGGCGAGGTGTTCAACTCGGTGTACGACTGCCAGCAGCTCGTCACCGAGCGGCTGATCGACTACGTCCGCGCCAGCGTCACCCACGCAGGCGGCGTCACCCACCTGCGTCGCATCTTCGCGCTCGCCGAGCTGTACGGCGTGCGGTCCGGGTCGCACGGCGCGACCGACCTATCGCCGGTCTGCCTCGCCGCCGCACTGCACCTCGACACGACGATCCCCAACTTCGGCATCCAGGAGTACATGCCGCACACCACGGCGACGGACGAGGTGTTCCCGCACACCTACCGGTTCGAGGACGGACACCTGCACCCGGGCGAGGAGCCCGGCCTCGGCGTGGACATCGACGAGGACGCCGCCGCGGAGTACCCGTACCAGCCGGCGTACCTACCGGTTGCGCGGCTCGCCGACGGTTCGATGCACGACTGGTGAACGGCACGCCGTTCCGTGCGGTGGCCGGAACGGAATCGCCGGCCGCGCGTCACCGTGGCAGCATTCGCTGCTGGCAGGCGCGTAACCGGGTCGAGAGGACCATCGTTGAACGGCACCCGTGGTGCGGTCACGGCAACCGCGGCGGTCCTGGCGCTGGCCGGCTGTGGTGGGCTGCCGATACCGTCCGATTCCTCGACCTCCCCGGCCACGTCGGCCACGTTGACACGTGAGGCGCGCTGGCAGCAGCAGATCGCCGACGCGCACACGAGCGGGAGCTTCAGCGGAGCAACCGTGGTCGACGGTGTGGTGGCACTGCAGGGGTCTGAGCACCTGACGGTGTTGGACGCGCGCACCGGGAAGCAACGCTGGCGGCGTCCGGCGGGTTTGGAGCAGCAGGCTACGGTCGCCGACGGTGTGGTGGCGTTCGTGGACCAAAGCGTCGGCGACGACTCGCCGGACCCCGCCCGGGTCGAGGTGGTCGACCTGAAGACCGGCAAGGTGTTGTGGAAGCGCGCCGCGTCGAACGAGGACGGCAGCGTGGCCGCGTTCCGCGACGCCGTCTACACGAGGGACTGTCCTGGCGCCAACGAGACCGGCTGCACCATGTCGAAGCGCGCCCTGCGTACCGGCAAGGCGCTGTGGACAAGACCGGACACCTCCGTCGGCCGGATCGTCGCCTCCGAGGCAGGGCCGCGTCCGGCCGACGGCGGCCTGCGGCCGCCCGCGGAGGGCCGGCTGGTCCCGTACGTACCGCTCTACGGCGAGGGCGGTGACCGGCGGAGGCGAGCGGTCGACGCCCGTACGGGCAAGTCGCTGCGGGCGGCCGTCGCGATGCCGGAAGGCGCCGACCCCAGCTTCCGCGAGAACGTGGCGGTGACGGGGAAGACGCTCGCACACGGCCGCGGGTCGAACGACGACGAGCAGTGCAGGGTTCGCCTGGACGGCTACGACGCGCGCACCGGCCGGCGGAGCTGGCGAGCCGACGTGCGCAGCTGCGTGGTCGAACGGCCGAGCGTCGACTTCTCCCAGTACCACGTACCTGGTCCGGACTCGGGGAGCGTCGTCGTCAACGACGCCGACGGGCGGTTGGCGATACTCGATCTGGACTCGGGCTCGCCACGGTGGACGAGCAGGTCCAAGGCGAAGCCGATCGCCGTGGCTGGCGACTGGGTGCTCGCGCGGGAGTCGCTCGAGTCCGGTCCGTTCAGCGTCTGGAACGTGCGCACCGGTGAGCCCGCCTGGCAGACCGCCGAGGAGGACCGGGTCAGGATCGCGGCGGTGGTCGGCGACTCCGTGGTCATCGACACCGAGAACGACGGCGTCGTAGTGCGTTCCGCGGAGACCGGGAAGGAACGGTTCGCGGTGCCTGGTGAACACCTGATGGGCGCCGGCCCTGGCTGGCTGGTCACCAGCGGGACGGCCGGCGGGACCACGTCGTACTTCGAGCTCGACCGCTAGCGAACGAGGCGGAAGAACGCGCGCAGCTCGGCCACGAACGCGGCCGGCTGTTCCAGAGCGGCGAAGTGGCCGCCGCGATCGAGCTCGTTCCAGTAGCGGATGTCGGTGTACCGGTTGGCCGCCCAGCGACGCGACGGCCGCGGGTTCTCCTTCGGGAAGATCGAGCAGCCGGCAGGCACCTCCACCACGTCGCCGGTGGCCGTGGTGAACCGCTCCTGCACCTGTCTGATGCTCTCCCAGTACAGCCGCGCGGACGATGCGCCGCTCCTGGTGACCCAGTAGAGCGTCACGTTGTCGAGGATCTGGTCGCGGGTGAGCACGTTCTCCGGTTTGCCTTCGCAGTCGGTCCACGACTGGAACTTCTCCACGATCCAGGCGCACAGCCCGGCCGGTGAGTCCACCAGCGAGTAGCCCACCGTCTGCGGCTTGGTGGCCTGCTCGACGGAGTAGCCGTCCTCCCATTTCTGCGCGTGGGCGAGCGCGTCTAGCGCGTCCCGCTCCGCGGCGGTCAGCTCGTCGAAGGTGGCCGGATCGGGCGCGGCGATCGGAGGCGCCAGGTGGATGCCGGCGAGCCGGTCGGGCGCCTGCTGACCCATGCTCGTCGTGATGCTCGTACCCCAGTCGGTGCCGTGGGCGCCGTACCGCTCGTAGCCGAGCCGACCCATCAGCGTGAGCCACGCGGCGGCGATCCGCTGCACGCCCCAGCCAGGCGCGACCGGCTTGTCACTGAACCCGAAGCCAGGCAGCGTCGGGCACACCACGTGGAACGCGTTGGCGGCGTCGCCGCCGTACGCGGTGGGGTTGGTCAACGGTCCGAGCACGCCGAGGTACTCCACGAGCGAGCCCGGCCAACCGTTGGTGAGCACCAGCGGGAACGCGTCCGGATGCGGCGACCGGACGTGCACGAAGTGGATGCCGAGGCCGTCGATCGTGGTGCGGAACTGCGGCAGCTCGTTCAACCGGCTCTCCAGGACGCGCCAGTCGTACCCCTGCTCCCAGTACGTGCAGAGCTCCCGCAGGTACTCGAGCGGCACGCCCTGCGACCAGTCGTCGACGGTCTGCGCGTCGGGCCAGCGGGTGTGCCGCAGGCGTTGCCGCAGGTCCGCCAGCTCCGCATCCGGCACTTCGATGTCGAACGGGGTCATCGATCGCTCCTGTCTGCGGTTAACAGC
>WHTA01000151.1 GCA_009379825.1 Streptosporangiales bacterium | reverse complement strand
GTTCGATGCGGCGACGTATCGCCACCATCGCCACCGCCGTGGGAGCCGCGGCGTTCCTGACGTTCATGAGCTCGGCCCCGGCCAACGCGGCCGTCGAGTGGGAGTCACACGGCCTGGAGGGTGTCAAGGCGCACGGCACCACCTGGCGGGCCACCATCGACGGGAAGAAGTACCAGAAGGTGCGGGCCTACATCAAGGACAACCGCAAGGACGGCTACCACGCGGCGATCAGGATCAAGTGGACCGAGGACGGCCGCCAGACCGTGAAGACCGCATGGAACCCGTACGGCTACGACACCACGGCCAAGGGCACGCTGCGGTCGCGGAAGATCACCCACACCTACGTGAAGGAGTGTGTGGGATCGGACGCTAGCGGCAGCTTCAAGGCCGCACGGTGCGGCGACTGGCACCGGATCCGCTGACCACCTGAGGCACCTGAGGACCCCGCCGGATGGCGGGGTCCTCGTCGTTTCGCGGCGGTGTTGTCGGCTCCGGCTGTTAGACATGGAGCCATGACGGTCAAGCACATCACCGCGAGCACGCTGCTGTGGTGCCGTTACGAGGACGGCTGGCGGCTCGGCCTCGTCCGGCACCCGATCCAGCAGCGGCTGCTGCCTCCCGGCGGGCACGTGGAGCCGGACGAGAACACCGAGCAAGCAGCGTTGCGGGAGATCGCCGAGGAGACGGGGATCGAGGCCGACCTCGTCCCGTCCCGCGGCATCCCGCTCGGCGACGACTTCCCCGCCACGACCGTCGAGCGGCCCTGGTGGATCTGCGAGCACCCGATCGCCCGCGACAACCACCTCGCCGCACCGCACATCCACGTCGACCACGTGTACGTCGGCGTGGCCCGGGCACCCGTGCCGGTCACCCGGCCTGAGCACCCGTTCGACTGGTACCCGCCCACCGAGTGGGGCACCCTCGACGTGCCGCCGGAGACCGTCCAGCTGGCCGGCGCGGCGCTGCAGCTGCTTGCTGCGCACGTCTGACCTGCACAACCATTGACATCCATCGATGAAGCGTCCAGAGTATTGATCGACGCTCGTCGATTCTTGGAGACGTGATGCCGGACCAGACCACCGAACTGCGCGAGCGGGTGCGCGCCCGCTACGCCGCCGCGGCCACCGAGGTCGCCACCGGTTCGAACGCGTCGTGTTGCTCCGGCGGCGCCGTCGAGGTGGACGAAGGCTTCGGCGGCCAGCTGTACGCGGAGACCGACCGCGACGGCCTGCCCGCCGAGGCGGTGGCCGCCAGCCTGGGCTGCGGCAACCCATTCGCCGTCGCCGACCTCCGCCCCGGCGAGACCGTGCTCGACCTGGGCTCGGGCGGCGGCATCGACGTGCTGCTCTCCGCGCGCCGGGTCGGCGCGGCCGGCAAGGCGTACGGGCTGGACATGACCGACGAGATGCTCGCGCTGGCGAACGCCAACAAGGAGCGGGCCGAGGTGACGAACGTCGAGTTCCTGCGCGGCGCGATCGAGGACATCCCGCTGCCGGCCGCGACGGTCGACGTGGTGATCTCCAACTGCGTGATCAACCTGTCCACCGACAAGCCCGCGGTGTTCGCCGAGACGTTCAGGGTCACCAAGCCGGGCGGCCGGTTCGGGGTCTCCGACGTCATCGCCGACGACCACCTGACGCCGGAGCAGCGCGCCGAGCGCGGCGACTACACCGGCTGCATCGCCGGCGCGTTGTCGGAGACGGAGTACCGCCGTGCGCTCGAGGCCGCCGGGTTCACCGACGTACAGGTCACCCGCACGCACGAGGTGGCTGACGGCATGCACGCCGCGGTCATCAGGGCCAGCAAGCCCGCCGACTGAGTCAGCCGGCGGTGGCGCGGAGGAACAGGTCCCCGACCGTCCGCACGTAGTCGCGGAACTCCGCCGGTTCGACAACCTCGAACTCCGCGCCCACCGCGGCGAGCACGAGCACCGGCCAGTCCAGGCTCTCCGCACTCATCCGTACGACGCACGACCGCTCGTCAACCGCCGTCACCTCGGCCCACCTGCCGACGACCGACGCCACCTCGGCTTCGGCGGCCTGCACCCGGATGACGACGTCGTGCCTGTCCCGCACCGAGGCGATGCCCGACCGCACGAAGCTCGCCGCGTCGTCGGTCGGCAGCTGCCTGGGCCGGAACCGCGCGCCGGTCGTCACCGGCTCGACCAGGCGGTCCACCCGGAAGCTGCGCCAGTCCGCCCGGTCCAGGTCCCAGGCCACCAGGTACTAGCGACGGCCGAGCGGCACCAACCAGTGCGGTTCCACCAGCCGTTGCGCCTGCTCGCCGTCGCGGGTCACGTACGCGAACCGCATGCGCTCCGCGTCCCGACACGCCTGCGCGATGGTCGTCAGCGCCCCGACGTCCACCTTCGGCCCGGCGAACACGGCGAACACGGCGGGCACCGTGGACGCCTGCAGCGCCTCGACCCTGCGGCGCAGTCGCGGCGGCATGATCTGCACGATCTTCGACAGCGCCTGCAGCGAGGTCTCCCCGTCCCCGGCGACAGAACCCGCGGCGGCGGTGTGCAGGCCGAGGGCGATGGCGACCGCCTCGTCGGCGTCGAGCAGCAACGGCGACAGCGCCGACCCGGCGCGCAGCTGGTAGCCGCCGGCGACGCCGCGGCTGGCGTCGACCACGTAGCCGAGCTCCCTGAGCCTGTCGATGTCGCGGCGCAGCGTACGCAGGCTCACCTCCAGCCGGTCGGCGAGCTCGTCGCCGGGCCAGTACCTGTGCGTCTGCAGAAGGGAGAGCAACCGCAACATCCGCGCGCTCGTGTTCGCCATGGTGCCAGCGTCACATCCATTCGGGTCAGAACGTGACACCAATACCACGCGCCTCGGACGGCCCGCTGAGCACGTATACTCCGTCCCGGCGCCCGAGCCCGGGTGATGGAACAGGTAGACATGCCGCACTCAAAATGCGGTGGCGAGAGCCGTGTGGGTTCGAATCCCACCCCGGGCACCCAAGGACGCCGGTCGATAGCCTGAGCGAGTGTTCCTGACGAGATCCCCGCGACTGTGACCGCCGATGCCGACGTCGCGGCGGTACAGACCCGTTCCGTACGCACCCTGGTCGGTGGTCAGGTCGTCGGCGGCATCGGTCTCGGCGCGACCGTCGGCGTCGCCAGCCTGCTCGCCGAGGAGGTCGCCGGCTCGAAGGCGTGGGCCGGGTTCGCCGCCACGGCGATGACGCTCGGCGCGGGCGTGCTCGCGGTGCCGCTGGCCCGGCTCGCGAACAGCCACGGCCGGCGGGTGGCACTGAGTACCGGCTGGTTCCTCGGTGCCCTCGGCGGCGCGCTCGTCATCGTGGCCGCGACGGCCGGCCAGCTCGCGCTGCTGCTGGTCGGCATGCTGCTCGTCGGCTCGGGCAACGCGGCCAACCTGCAGTCCAGGTACGCCGCCACCGACCTCGCACCTCCGCACCGGCGCGGCCGTGCGCTGTCCATCGTCGTCTGGGCCACCACCATCGGCGCCATGCTCGGACCGAACCTCATCGACCCAGGCGCGACCATCGCCGGGTACCTCGGCCTGCCGCGGCTGAGCGGGCCGGTGATCTTCTCCGCGCTGGCGTTCGGCGTCGGCGCAGTGCTGACCTGGGTGGTGATGCGGCCCGACCCGCTGTTGCTGGCACAGCGGCTGGCCAGCGAGCACGACTCCACGACCCGGCCGGAGCGCGGCACCCTGCGCTCGGCGTTCGGCGTGGTGTTCCGGTCGGGGCACGCCACGCTCGGTTTCGTCGCGATCGCGCTCGCCCACACCGCGATGATCGGCGTGATGACCATGACGCCGATCCACATGAAGGACGGCGGTGCGCACATCGCCGTGGTGGGCCTGACGATCAGCCTGCACGTCGCCGGGATGTACGCGTTCTCACCGATCATGGGACTGCTGGTCGACAAGCTCGGCCGGGTCCCGCTGATCGTCGCGGCGCAGGGTGTGCTGATCGCAGCGGTGGTCGTCGCGGGCACCTCGGACGGGTCGACGGTACGGGTGACGGTCGGCCTGTTCCTGCTCGGCCTCGGCTGGTCCGCGGCAGTGGTCGCCGGTTCTACCCTGCTCGCCGACACCATCCCGCCGGCGCAGCGCGCGAGCGCGCAGGGCCTCTCCGACCTGGCCATGAACGTGGTCGGCGCCTCCGGCAGCGCACTGTCGGGCACACTGCTCGCCCACCACGGGTTCGGCGGCCTGAACACGATGGCCGGGCTGCTCGTCGTCCCGGTGCTTGCCCTCGTGGCCGTCGCCGCCGTGCAGCGCCGGCCGACGAGTTGACCTACGGCGTCAGCTCTTGCGGAGCACGCCGCCGTACTCGTAGACGTTGTTGTGCTTCTCGGTGACGCCGAGGTACGGGTGTAGGGGGCTCGGCACCGGTTCGAGCGGCGGCTGGTCCGGGTCGGGACGCCAGTCTTTCAGGTTGACCAGGCCGGGCTCGACCAGCTCCAGCCCGTCGAGCAGCGCGTCGACCTCTGCGGGCGTGCGGGTCTGCCACGGGACGTTGATGTCAGTGAACTGCTTGGTCATCTTCGCGCCCTCGGCGGGGTCGTCGATGACCACCTGGGAGAACGCCAGGTAGCTCCCGGGGACGGCGACGTCGTCGATGATGTGGCGCAGCGCGTGCTTGACGCCGTGGCCGACGTCCTCCTGGTCCTTCAGGTGGTGTCCGACGGAGAGGAACAGGATCGCGAGCGGCTTGCTGAAGTCGATCAGCCGCTGCGTGTCCGGGTGCTGCAGGATGGTGTCAGGGTCGCGCATGTCGGCGGTGATGACCGTCGTCACCTTGTTCTTGGCGAGCAGCGCGCGACCGTGCGCCAGCACGATCGGGTCGATGTCGACGTATACGACGCGGACGTCCGGGTTGAGCTGCTGGGCGACCTGGTGGACGTTGTTGTCCGTGGGTAGGCCGCAGCCGAGGTCGATGAACTGGTCGATGCCGGCTTCCTGGACGAGGTAGCGCACCGCCCGGTAGAGGAACTGCCGGTTCTGCCTGGCGATGTCGACGACCTGCGGGAAGTTCTCCGCGATGCCGAAGACGGACTTCCGGTCGATCTCGTAGTTGTCCTTGCCGCCCAGCATCCATCCGTAGGCACGCGCCGAGGTCGGCCGGTCCAAGGGGATCGAAGCCTCGACGTGTTCCTCACCTGTCGTCATCGGGACTCTCCGCCTCTCACGGCGCACGCTTTCCGGGGCACTTTCGGGATGCCGAGCCTACCGGCCAGTAGCACCGCAGCAACAGGTAACGCCGCGCGGTCGTACCTCACCGGCGGGGCGGTACCGGTCGGGCGGATGCGGGTCTCGCCGTGCCCACACACCACTGGGGAAGAGCGTCCCACCTGGCGCTACGTATTGTGAAGCCCTCCGTCGAACCGTTACCGCGATGCGGGCGGCTCGGGTCGCCGCCGGCTAGCGAATACGGTGCATTGCCCGGCCGCCAGGGGCACGCTCCCGGACGCTACTGACAGTGACCGGAGGTCGTTAGCGGCAGCGTTGATCGAACCGGCGGTCGACAGCCGCCATAGTCTGCTAAGTTCTGGTCAGCACTTGCGAATGCAAGAACGTCTGCAAGTGCATTCGCATGTACGGGGGTCTTCACCGGACTGCCCGCATGAACAGGAGTGTCGAATGCCGGAGACGGCGACCACCGAGAACATCCCCTGGTCGGCACTGGCATGGC
>WHTA01000150.1 GCA_009379825.1 Streptosporangiales bacterium | reverse complement strand
GTTCCACGCCCGGCAGTCCACGGAGTCCAGCCTGGTCGTCTTCGACATGGGAGGCACGACGGCCAAGACCAGTTTTGTCGACCACGGACACGCGCTGACCACCAACGAGTTCGAGGTGGCCCGCACCCACCGGCTCCAACGCGGCAGCGGTCTACCACTCCGTGCTCCCGTCATCGACATGATTGAGGTGGGTGCCGGCGGAGGCAGTATCGCCGGAGTCAACCGGCTCGGCCTGGTCACGGTGGGTCCGGAGAGCGCAGGGGCCAGTCCCGGCCCGGCGTGCTACGGGCTCGGGGGCACAAATGCCACGGTCACCGACGCCGACCTGCTGCTGGGTTATCTGAGTCACGAACGTTTTCTCGGTGGGCAGATGCCGCTGCAGCCGGACGCCGCCGCGGACGCCATCCAGAAGGCGGTGGCCGGTCCGCTCGGCGTGGAGGTCACGGATGCGGCCTGGGCCATCCATCGCGTTGTCAACGAGTCCATGGCAGCGGCAGTGCGGGTGCACTCCGTGGAGCGGGGAAAGAGCCTGGAGGGCTATTCCTTGTTCGCCCTGGGCGGTGCCGGCCCGATGCACGCATGTCATGTGGCCGAGATCCTGCGGGCGCGCCGGGTGGTGTCGCCGGCCGGAGCCGGAGTTGCCTCCGCCTTCGGGTTCCTGTGCTCGCCGGCCTCCTTCGAGTCGGTGCGCAGCTACTACGAACAGCTTGATGGCGTCGACTGGCGACGGGTCGAGGAGTTACTCACCGACATGCGGCGGGAAGGGCTGCAGCTTCTCAAGGACGCCGGCTGCGCGGAAGACGACGTGCACGTCGACTACCTCTGCGACTTGCGCTATCGCGGACAAGCCTACGAGATGACCGTTCCGCTGCCCAGGGACTTCCTCCAGCAACCCTATCGGGAGGTGCTGGGGGCATTTAGGAAGTCCTACACCGACCTGTTCCGCGAGACACCGGCTACGCCGGTGGAATGCCTGAACTGGCGCATCTCGCTGGCGGGACCGGATCCACGGGTGCCGCAGAGTGAGATACCACCGGGCGCCCATCCAGATCCACTGGAGCACCGGCAAGCCTACTTCCCCGACCACGGCGGCTACGTCTCCACAGCGGTCTTCCGGCGTGCGGACCTGGGGGCCGGGAGCCTGATCAAAGGTCCCGCAGTCGTCGAGGAGGACGAGTCGACTTTCGTGCTCCCGCCGGCCTTCGACCTGGAGATCGACGCGGCTGGCAACCTGACCGCCACCAGGAGGTGACAAGATGTCGACGTCGCAGAGTGCCGCTGGGCGGCTCGAGGTGCAGGTGCTGTGGAGCAGGATCATCACCCTGGTCGAGGAGCAGGCCAAGGCCTTGATCTTCACGGCCTTCAGCAACATTCTCTCCGAGGGCGCAGACCTGTCCGCCGGAGTCTTCGACACGCAGGGTCGCATGATCGCGCAGGCAGTCACCGGCACCCCCGGACACATCAACGTGACCGGCGTCGCCGTCAAGAACTTCCTCAAGCGGTATCCGCCGGGCTCTCTTTCTCCGGGGGATGTGCTCATCAGCAACGATCCGTACGGTATTTCCGGACACGTTCTCGACATCACCGTGGTCACGCCCGTTTTCGACTCGAACGGCCAGGTGCTGGCCTATGTCGCCTCCATCTGCCACGCGGTCGACATGGGCGGCCTCGGCTACACCTCACAGGCAAGCTCCACGTATGAGGAGGGCCTCTACGTGCCCTACCTGAAGCTGTACGTCGGCGGCACGATGAATCCGGACATTGCCGCGATCATCGAAGCTAATGTGCGGTCCCCTATCCAGGTGATGGGCGATCTACGCGCGCAGGCCGCGGCCAACTCGGTGGCCGTACAGGGCATCCTGGACGTCATGGAGGAGTTCGGCCTTTCGGAGATCGACTCCTTCGGTGGCGAGGTCATGGCCAGAACCGAGTCTGCGATGCGTGCGGCGATACGGGATGTCCGAAACGGAAGCTACCGTCATGAGATCGTGATGGACGGTGCCGAGGGAGACATCGTCCTCCGCGTCAGAGTGGACGTGTCCGACGAGGACATCACCATCGACTTCGATAGTTCCTCGCCGGCTTCGCATCGCGGCCTCAACGTCTGCCTGAATTACACGGTGGCGTACGCGATCTTTGCCGTGAAGGCCGCCCTGGCGCCAGACGTCCCTAACAACGAAGGCAGTTTCCAACCCGTGCACGTCCACGCCCCCGAGGGTTGCATCGTGCACGCCGTCCACCCGCAGCCAACCCAAGCCCGCCATGTCGTGGGCCAGGTCGTGGCCGAGGTCGTCCTGGGTGCGCTCGCGGAGGTCATACCCGAGCAGGTCATCACGGAAAGCGCTGCTCCGCTGTGGATCCTCAACGCCAGCGGGCAGACAAAGGACGATACACCGTTCTCCTTCACCTTCTTCACCAGCGGAGGAATGGGTGCGTCTGCCGACGGTGACGGCCTGCACGCGACGATGTTTCCCTCGGGAGCACGAGGAACCCCCGTAGAGATCGTCGAGGTATCCTCTCCGGTCATGTTCCACCAGAAGGAGCTGCGCGCCGACTCCGGTGGTCCGGGGCGCCACCGGGGCGGGTGTGGCCAGGAGATACGGTTCGGGGTCACGACGGGAAGGAGCTGGCGGCTACCGACGATGTATGGGCACATCTCCTACCCAGCGGCAGGCTTGGCGGGCGGCCTTCCGGGCGCACGGGGTATCGCTCGACGCAACGGGTCGGAGCCACTGGACCCCATGGGGAGTTACTCCATGGAGCCCGACGACGTCGTCAGCCTGTCACTTCCCGGCGGCGGTGGCTACGGTCCCCCGGCCGAGCGGGACCCGGCCGCGATCGAGGATGACGTCCGCAACGGGTACGTGTCCGAGGACGCCGCGAGGAAAGACTACGGACCATCCGGCGAGGGCGGTACGGTCCGGTGAGCACCCCCGAAAGCCGCTCGGCCACCACAGAAGGAGCAAGCCTGCGGCAGGTGACGGTCGGCGCCTCCACCGGCAACGTCATCGAGTGGTTCGACTACGCGACATACGGCTACCTCGCCACCGAGATCGGCGCCGCCTTCTTCCCCTTCGAGAGTCGAGCGCTCTCGCTGCTTTCGAGCTTCGCGGTGTTCGGCGTGGCGTTCTTCATGCGACCCGTGGGCGGTCTGATCTTCGGGTCACTCGGTGACCGGCTGGGTCGACGAGGAGTGCTTGCGGCGGTCATCGGCCTGATGTCGCTTGCGACACTCGCGATCGGTTTCATTCCGGGTTATCAGACCATCGGGCTGTGGGCCCCGGCCCTTCTCGTGTTGGCCCGATTCTTGCAGGGCTTATCCGGCGGCGGGGAATTCGGCGGGGCCGCATCCTACGTGGCCGAGCACGCCCCCGCCAGGCGACGGGGCTTTTACGTGAGCCTGATCGAGTCGTCGGCGCTCGCCGGCTTCCTCCTGGGAATCGTGGTTGTGCTCATCTTGCGCGGTCTGCTCCCCGCGGAGGCGATGAACGACTGGGGCTGGCGGCTCCCGTTCTTGGCTGCCGGTCCGCTCGGCCTCGTCGGACTCTATATCCGCCTGCGGCTGCAGGAGAGCCCGGAGTTCCAGAAGCTGGAGGCGCAGCATTCGGTTGCCAAGTCACCACTGCGCGAAAGCCTCACGCGCAGCTGGCGCTCGATCCTGGTGGTCTTCGGCTTGGTGATCGTCCACAATGCCAGTCTCTACATCATCCTCACTTACTTCAACACCTACATGACCGAGCAGCTGGGCATCAGCGCTATCGGGGCATCCGTCGCGACCTTGATAGTGCTCGTCGTGACGGTCGTCGTCATCCCGATCGCCGGGGCACTATCCGACCGAGTCGGGCGGAAGCCGCTGCTGCTGGCCGCCGCCATCGGGTTCGCCGTGCTGAGCTACCCCATGTTGCTGCTCATGAACCAGGGCAACTACGCCGTCGTCGTCATCGCCGATATAGTGCTGGCCTTGCTCCTGTCCTGCTACCTCGGCGCCGCCCTTCCCGCCTACATCGAGGCGTTCCCCACCCGGATGCGCTACAGCGGTTTCTCCGTGGCCTACAACCTCTCGGTGGCGGTCTTCGGCGGCGGTGCGCCGTTCTTTGCGACATTGCTTGTCACGAGCACCGGGAACCTGCTGTCCCCGGCTTTCTATGTGATCGGAGCGGCTCTGGCCTCCCTGGTCGCCGTCGTGGCCCTCAAGGAGAGGTCCGGGTCGGAGCTAGAGCTTACCTAGCCACGGTTGGCGGCGGTCCCGTCTCCTTCGATCACCGCGGCGAGTTGCACGGGAACCTTCGCGCGGTGTCGGTCGACGTGCTCAACCACCTCGTCGAGGTCGTGGCGGCGCAACGCCGCGATGATCGCGTCGTGTTCTTGGACGACGCGTTCCCGCCCGGCAGGTTCATACAGGTATAACGAGCGGTACGCATCGGACAGGGACCAGATACGCCGCGGTTCGCGTACCATGGGGTCGTAGCCGGCCGCCCGGAAGATCGAGAAGTGGAAGTCGTAGTCGAGTCGCCGCATCGCCAGGCGTTGCCAACCTGCTCCATCTGGCGGTTGAGGTCGACCAGCTGGTTGAGCTGCTCGTCGGTCAGCTCCGGCAGTACCCGGATGACTCGGTCTACGGCTTGAAGGTGATCAACTCGATCTCAAACTTCCGAGCAGTCCGGCGAAGGGACTCTCGACGCGGACACCCGCCTTCCGCGTCATCCGGAGCACGGCTTGACCACAGCAACGACGCTAGAAGTACCCAGCCCTAGAAATGGTCGAGGCTCGTCGGCTGTGCCTCGAAATTCACGCTTAGGGTCCCATTACACTCCGAGCCGTACTGGTCGTCGACGATCACCAGCCGATCGGCGTACTTCGTCACCCCGAGGTTGCCGGGTCCCGGATCGCCGTAGCGCAGGGTGAGCCCGGCCGCCTCGATCTGCTCGGCCAGCTCGTCGCACAGCGCCGCGAGCGCCTCGGGGTCGTCTGCCGCCGTCGGCTCGTCGACGGCCGGCGCGTCCGGGGTCTCTTCGTCGTCGACGCCGTCGGTCTGGGAGACGTCCCACACGCTCGTCGGGCGGAACCGCCGCACCTGTGCCCGGCGACCCTTCGGGGTCTCCTCGATCTTGACGACGTTGCTCGGCTCGTCGTCCTCGTCGAGGTCCACCCACACCAGGTACGGCGCGAGGATGCGCAGTCCGCGCTGACCCTTGCGGACCTGCCGGCCCTGCGCCTGCCATGCCTTGTACCCGGCCACGTGTGACGGCTCGAAACCGCGCTCGGCGGTCTGCACCATGATCAACAGTTGGTTCCGCAGCGAGTAGCGGTGCAGGCTCCGTGCGGCCGCCAGCATCCGCGCCCACCCGCCGGAGGTGACGAGCTGCTCGGCGCGCTCCTTGCGCCGGCGCTCCTTCTCCGCCGCGCTCGCCGTCCGCTTCCGCGTCTTCGTTGCCATGGTGACCTCCGGCTGTACGTGGTGACGGCCCGTTGGGCCGGGGCAGGCTGCTGCCTTCCCGTACTGCCGCCTTGGTTCCGCCGGCGCAGCGCAGCCGCCGAAGGCGGCCGGCGGAACGATCTCTGACGCCCCTTGGCGGAACGGCACGCCCCTCGGCACGCTGGCCAGTGGCCACCTCGACGAACACACAGGCACCACAGCTGTGGATAAGCAGGGGACCGGAGGTGATCATCAGGGCATGCTGGGAGCCGAGAACCTCACCGGGACGGGCCACCCGAGAGGCGACGGACACGAACCAGTCGGCACGGTCGTGCAC
>WHTA01000149.1 GCA_009379825.1 Streptosporangiales bacterium | reverse complement strand
CGGCGTCGCGGGCACTTCCCCACTGAGCAGGCCGCGATGAAGATCCTCTACCTGACCGTGCGCGAGAGGAGACCCAACCGCACCAACCCCACTGGCAAGATCAATGGCTGGAAGAACATCCTGAACACCCTCGCCATCACCCACGGCGACCGACTCAACATCAACTAGCCGGAGCCCGCACACAAAGTTCCGGACAGGCCCAGTTGACGCGATCACAGTGTGGTGAAGCTGACGGCGTCGATGAGGGTGGCGGCGGCGAACCGCGGGTGCGGGTCGCCGCGGGTGGCGTAGAAGTCGGCGAGACGCTCGGCGACACCGTTGCCGCAGCGCAGGAACTCGTCGACGTCGGTGAGCAGCGCGGCGAGGCGGGCAGTTCGGCGGCGGCGACGGTGGCCTGGTCGGGGCCGTCGTGGCAGGGGCACGCTGTGTGCTGGTAGTCGCCGACCGCGGTGTCGCTGGCGGGCGTGGTCATGAGTGCGTCGCGGTGTCGGTGCTGGGTCATCGGGTCTCCTCGGCGGTGGTGTTCGTGGTGGTGGCCGCGGTCTGGTAGATGTCCAGGCCACGGTGGGCGACAGCGGTGCCGGCGGCGTGGTGGCGGACCAGCAGCGCAGCCAACGGGTTCGGCTCGCGGTCTGCTGCCTGGTCGGCGAGGTCGGTGAGCAGCTCTGTCCCGCGACGGGGTGGTTCGACGACGGTGGCGCGGATATGCCCGTCGGGCAGCCCGGCCCAGTGCGTGTCGTCGACGACCCAGCTGCCGCGGCGGGCCGCTCGCGGGTGCACCGCGAGCAGACTCGCCTCGGCCGCGTCGGTGGCCGTGTCGGCGGTCAGGGCGTGGATGGCCACCGCCTCTGGGCTGACGCGGAGTTCGACGCGTTGTCCGGCCCGGATCCGCCGCGCGGGCACCGAGTACATGCTGGCCGCGAACGAGACCAGGCAGTCCTTGCTGACCCGGCGCAGATGACTCTCGGCGACGAGATAGGGCCGTTCGGGCAGCCGGCGCAGCGCGGCCCGGTCCGTCTCGGCGCGGATACCGATCACTTCCCCGTGGGTGCGGTGCACCTGGGTGTGGCGGATCCGTAGCCAGCCGGTGAACGCGTCGTCGAGGTCGACGAGGGAGTCGAAATACCGGCCGACCAGCACGTGCTCGCGGACGATGAGGACCTGCCGTTCGACCCGTCCCTTGGCCATCGGCCGGTAGGCGGCCAGCGGGTCGATGGTGAACCCGTAATGGGCGGCGAACGCGGCGGCCTCGGCGGCGAGCTTCGGCACGGCGCGGATGTCCGGGTAGGGCATGACGAATCCGTAACGCATGGACGCACCATGTCAGCCGGCACCGACAACAGGCGTCAGCTGAAGGTGTCCGCAGGTGGCAGGGGTGAGCCGACGGCGGTGGCGTCGGTCATCACGGTCGCGTCGGCGGCGAACCTGGCCAGCTCGGGGTCGTCGATCAGCCGGGCGGGGAACGGCCCGCCGGCGAGCCGGCGCCGCAGCGGCTGGTCGAGATCCGGGCAGCCGGACGCGATCAGCACCAGGTTGCCGAACCTGCGGCCCCGCCAGACCTGGGCGTCCACGACCACCCGCAACGGCGCGAGGACGTCGCGGGCGGTCGCCACGAGCGCGCGGGCGAACGTCAGCGCCTTGCCGTCGGCCAGGTTCACCACCAGGGTGCCGCCCGGCCGCAGTGCCTCGGCGAGCTCGCCGAACGCCTCGCGGCTGGCCAGGCTCGCCGGCATCAGCGGCCCGGCGAACACGTCGACCACGATCGCGTCGTACGACGCCGGCCGCACCCGGTCGAGCGCCTGCCTCGCGTCGCCTGTGCTCACCGTGATCCCGTGGCGCGGCGGCAGCGGCAGTGCGTTGCGTACGAGCGTGACCAGCTGTGCGTCCACCTCGACCACCCGCTGCCTGCTGCGGGGCCGGCTGGCGGCGAGGTACCTGGGCAGGGTCAGCGCACCGCCGCCGAGGTGCAGCACGTCGACAGGGGCGCGCGGAGGGAACGCGACGTCGAGCACGTCGGTGATGTGCTGGACGTACTCGTAGCAGAGGTAGTCCGGCTCGGCGAGGTCGACGTGCGACTGCGGTGCGCCGTTGACGTACAGCTCCGCCGCGTACGGGCGGTTGTTGTCCGGCACGATCTCCGCGACGCCGCCGTCGACCTGCTGCCGCCACGGTTGCGGCCGGGGAGGAGTGTGCCGAGGCATACCCGCATCCTCTCGCGGACGGTCAGCCGATGAGCGCGCGGACGAGCAGGCCGACGCTGGCCAGCCCGGAGATGCCGAGCACCGCGTACCGGGTGGTGCGCGGGTCGAGTGCGCGGGCGGCCCGCCGCGACCCGACGGCGCCGACGGCCACGCCGGGCAGCAGCAGCGCCGCGTCGCGCAGCTGGGCCAGCCCCAGCTGGCCGGTGACGGTGAGGCCGGTGATCGACAGTATGGTTCCGGCGAAGAAGAACGTGGACAGGCTGGTCCGCAGCCGGTCGCCGTGGCGTTCCTGGAGCAGCCACGCCAGCGGAGCGGCGCCGGTCGACACCGCGGTGCCCATCAGCCCGGAGACCGCACCCGCGCCGACGAGCGTCGGCCGGTTCACCACCGGGCGCAGCCCGAGCACCGAGAGGACCACGGCGAGCAGCACCGTGACGCCGAAGAAGGCCTCCAGGCCGCGGGTGGGCAGGAACATCAGCAACGTGACCGCGGCGATCGTGCCCGGCACGCGGCCGGCCATCGCCCAGCCGAGCTCGCCGAACTGCAGGGCTTTCCTGCCGAGCACCGTCAGCACGCACGTGATCGCGACGGCGAGCAGCAGCAGCGGGCCGGGGATCAGCGTGGGCTCGAGCAGCGCGAGTACCGGCGCGCACAGCAGGCCGAGCCCGAAACCGAGGCTGCACTGCAGACAAGTGCCGACTGCGATGGCGACAGAAGCGAGCAGGTACGTCTCTAACGCCATGCGGCGAAGCCGGCGTCTGTCACGTCAATTACCTCCTACTCAGACATACTAAGCCGCCTGCCGAGCACCGCGCGAAGGTACGGGTTGTCGAAGGTGCCGTCCGGGTCGAGCCGGTCGCGGACGGCGACGAAGTCGTCGAACCTCGGGTAGCGCTCGCGCAACGTCGCGGCGTGCAGCCCGTGCAGCTTGCCCCAGTGCGGCCGACCGCCCACGCCGGCGACGATGCGCTCGACCGCGCCGAAGTAGTGCTCGTGCGGCAGTGCCGGGTACTGGTGCACGGCGACGTACGCGGTCTCGCGTTGGTACGCGGTGGACAGCCAGATGTCGTCGGCGGCGGCGAACCGCACCTCGACGGGCAGCGGGAGCGGCTCCCGGCGTACCGCTGCCCACCGGGCGATCTCCCGCAGCACGTCGGCGACGGTGTGCCGCGGCACGGCGTACTCCATCTCCACGAACCGCACCCGCCGCGGCGAGGCGAACACCCGGTGCGACGCGTCCGCGTACTGCCTGGCGGACAGCGCGCGTGCGCTGACGTTGTTGACCGCGGGCGTGATCCGCGGCAGCGTCGCGCAGGCGCGGTTGACCAGGCCGAGCGCGGTGTTGGCGAGCAGCTCGTCGTCGACCCACCGGCGGGCCGGGCGCAGCGGCCGCCGCTGCTCGGCGGGCACCCGGTTGTTCCGCTTGGTCAGCGCGAGCCTGGTGTGCGGGAACCAGTAGAACTCGAAGTGCTCGTTGCCGTCGACGAGTACGTCCAGCTCGTCGAAGACCCGGCGGATCGGCATCGGTTCCTCGCCCGCGTGCAGGGTGAACGCGGGTACGCACGCCAGCGTCACCGCGGTGACCACGCCGAGCGCGCCGAGCCCGATGCGCGCGGCCGCGAAGACGTCGGGGTTCTCCTCCGCTGAGCAGGTGACTACACTGCCGTCCGCGAGCACCAGCTCGAGCGCGTACGCCTGGGTCGCGAGGCCACCGAACCGTGCGCCGGTGCCGTGGGTGCCGGTCGCGAGCGCGCCTGCGACTGTCTGCCGGTCGATGTCGCCGAGGTTCTCCAGCGCCAGGCCGTAGCCGGCGAGCAGCTCGTTCAGCCGGTGCAGCGGTATGCCTGCCTGGACGGTGACCAGGCCGGTCTCGGTGTCGGCGCCGACCACGCCGGTCAGCGCGTCCGTACGGACCAGGCACCCGTCGGTAGTGGCGATGCCGCTGAACGAGTGGCCGGAGCCGACCGCCTTGACCGGCAGCCCGGCCCGGCGCGCGGCGTCGACGGCCGCGGCCACCGCTGCCGTGTCTGCGGGCGTCACCACCTGGGTGGGCCGGCTCTCCTGGTTGCCTGCCCAGTTCCGCCACCTGTTCGCGGCCATCGTGCGTCACCCGTCCGCTCGTCGTCGCGCCTCATCATGCCCTGTGTCGTGGGAGGCTGCTCCTGTGACGGGTACCGGGCAGCAGGTCCCGGGGTTGGCGCGGGTGACCGCAGACCTCGAGCCACCATTCGCCGTCGTCGACCTCGCCGCCTTCCGGGCCAACGCCGCCGACCTCGTCCGGCGCGCCGCGGGCACGCCGATCCGGGTGGCGAGCAAGTCGGTGCGCTGCCGCGCACTGCTGCGCGAGGTGCTCGCCGGGCCGGGCTTCCTCGGCGTGCTCGCGTACACGCTGCCGGAGGCGCTGTGGCTCGCCGAGGACGTGGCAGACGTGGTCGTCGGCTACCCCACCGCCGACCGGCGTGCTCTGTGCCGGCTCGCCGCCGACGACCGGTTGGCGCAGCGGGTGACCCTGATGGTCGACTCCGTCGACCAGCTCGACCTGGTCGACGCGGCCGTCGGCGCCGAGCGCCCGCCGCTGCGGGTGTGCCTGGACGTCGACGCGTCGCTCGAGCTGCTCGGCGGCCGGGTGCACGTCGGCGCGCGGCGGTCACCCGTGCACATGCCCGCGCAGGCGCGCGAGCTCGCGGCCGCCGTCGCGGACCGCGCCGGGTTCAGGCTCGTCGGCCTGATGTCGTACGAGGCGCAGATCGCCGGCGTCGGTGACGACGCGCCGGGCAGCCCGGTCAGGCGCGGCCTGGTGCGGGCGATGCAACGGATGTCGGCCGCGGAGCTGCGCCAGCGGCGGGCGGCCGTGGTGGCGGCCGTGCGGGAGGTCGCCGACCTGGAGTTCGTCAACGGCGGCGGCACCGGCAGCGTCGGGAGCACGGCCACGGAGGCGGCGGTGACCGAGGTGGCCGCGGGCTCTGGCCTGTACGCGCCCGGGCTGTTCGACACCTACCGCGCCTTCCGCCCCCGTCCGGCCGCGTTCTTCGTGCTCTCCGTCGTACGCCGGCCGACGCCGACCATCGCCACGCTGCTCGGCGGCGGCTGGGTGGCCTCGGGCGCGGCCGGCGCCGACCGGTTGCCCGGCGTCAGCTGGCCGCGCCGGTTGCGGCTGCTCGGCGCCGAGGGCGCAGGCGAGGTGCAGACCCCGCTGCGGGGACCGGCCGCCGCCGGGCTACGGGCCGGCGACCGCGTCTGGCTGCGACATGCGAAGGCCGGTGAGCTCTGCGAGCACGTGCGGGAGCTCCACCTGGTCGAAGGCGACCGGCTGGTCGACACCGTGCCCACCTACCGCGGCGAGGGCAAGGCGTTCCTCTAGGCGGTGTCAGCTCCGCTTGCGTGCGGTCAGCAGCAGGTACTCCCAGTCCATCACCGTGCTCCCTTCGCCGCGGTCGTGGCCCGGGGTTCCGCAGTTGATAGGCACACGACCTCGCCGAATCTGACGGCTGACCTGCGGGAACGCGGGTAGGGCTGGCGAGGGTGCGTGTGCCTACGCCCTCGTTCGCTGGTTGTGGCGGTGTTTGTCCTGTTCAGGAGG
>WHTA01000148.1 GCA_009379825.1 Streptosporangiales bacterium | reverse complement strand
TTAGTCCGCTTCCGCTTCCGGATTCCCCATATGTCGACGTCGTAGCTGATCAACGCGAGTTGTCCCCTGTCCGTTCAGGCCGCGTCTTCATGCGCGGCGAGCCATGCGTCGAGGTCGACACGTCGGATGCGGCGTTTGCCGTTGGGGAGCTTCACTGTGCGTGGACCACGGCCAGTGTGGAGCCACCGATAGAACGTGGACCGTGCTAACGGGCGTCCGTCGTCACCGCTGAGTTCCTGGAGTACCTCATCGATGGTGAGCATGCGGCCGCCTGGGGTAGCCATGCGGTAGTCCTCCTGAGTGAACGTGTCGTGCTGAGGTGGCGCTGGAACCGAGGGCTGTCTCCTCGGCGTCGCTCCGGTACGGCCAGCGCGGCCAAGTCCGGTCAGTGCGGCCTGTCCGGCATTGGCTCGGGCCTGTGACCGGACTGGCTGCTTGCCGGGGTGGTGGGCAGCCGCCAGGTCGTACATGCAGGGAAGCCGGCGCGTTGCGTGAGCACACCGGCGCGCTTGCCGGCACGACGCAGGGTGCGTTCGGCGATGCCCGCCTCTTCAGCGGCCTGGCGGATCTCGTCGAACGGACTGTCGCCGTGTTCGGCGAGGTAGCTGCGCAGCCAGACGGTGGTTGGATCGTCGGCGGCCTGTGCCTGGGTCGTGGGCCGGAGCAGGTCGTTGGCGGTGCAGTCGACAGTGCCTTCCCATTCGACGTGGGCGCAGCCGAGGTCGTCGTCGTTGACGAGGTGGTAGCCAAGGCTGGCCGGCATGGTCGTGATGTTGGCCTTGGTCCCGGCGAGCACAGCGCGGTGTGGGTTGTCCGGCTCCTCGGGGTGCCGGGCGACGGTGTACCCAAGGCGAGCGGCGCCGATGATGCCGATCGATCCGCCGCCGCGGTAGATGGCCTTGTCGCTGTCGCCCTTGGTGAGGTGACGGACGATCACGACGGCGGTGTGCGTCTCTTCCGCGACCCGCACCAGCGGTGCGAGGGCACGGCGGATGTCCTGGTCGCGGTGGGCGTTGACCGACCCCGCCAGGCAGGCCATCAGCGGGTCAATGACCAACAGCGCCGCGTTGACGTCGAGCAGCGCATCACGGATCACGTCCACGTCAGTGGGCAGCTCGGGCAGCCGCTCGTCAGGTTGCCCGGTGCCGGGGGCGGTGCCGCGGATGTCGGTGAGCGCAACGACCCGGTCGAGGTCGGCGCCGGCGGCATCGAGGCGTGGTCGGATTACGTCAGCGAGCCCATCTTCGACGGAGATCAGCACGACCCCGGCAGGATCACCACCGGCTTGCCCGTCCGGCCAGGGCTTGCCGGTAGTGACACGGGCGGCCCAGTCGACGGTGACGGTGGACTTGCCGAGTCCGGGGTCGCCGTCGAGGACGTGGAGCTTGCCGCGAGCGAGCCGGCCGGGCCACACCCAGTCCACGTGTTCAGGCTTGACGTCACTCATTCGGACCAGCGCTCCATGCTTCCTCGGCGGCAGGGCGACGACCGTGTCGTCGACCGGTGATGGGTTTGGGCTCATGCAGCAACCGTCTTCTCGATGCGGCGAGGGCGTCGGGCGCCTGCGGCCAGGCCGGAGGCGATGGTGCGGTGAGCTTCACGAGAGGTGTAGGCGCCGGCGGCGAGGTGATCGGCAGCCGCGGCCAGCAGTGCCTCACGAGCAGTAGCCTCGTCAAGCGCACCGCCGGCGACGAGCTGACCGAGGTTCTGCGCGGCCATGAACAACGCGTGGTTGCGGCCGCCCTCGTGCTGGACCGCGCGGACGTGCGCGACCTCGGCCCGCACCGCGCGGTCGACGTACCGGGATAGGTGACCGGTGCGTAACCGCGTCGGCCCCACCGGCTCGGCGGCTGCCGAAGCAGCGAGTGCGGTCAGCTTGTCGACCAGCCACGCAGGAAGGTCCACGACTGGCCCATCGTCGACGACGGCGTAGCTGCGACCGCTGACGGTGGTCCCGGGTGCAGCGACGTAGCCGCCGTGGCCGCGGGTGTCGATCAGCCAGCCCAGGCCGCCGTACTCGCCTTGGGTATTGCGCAGCTCGGTCCCGGCTGGTTGGGCGAAGTACAGGTGCCGCCCACCCGAGGGAGTGGCGACGGTGTAGGTCGTCGGCGGTAGCGGCTCGCCGGCTTGCTCACAGACGGCGGCGAGCACGTCGAGGCCGTCAGTGATGCCGGGTCGCTGCCACTCCGGCGGCCGGCTATCCGCGTTGGACTTGGACCGGTCGATGTCGATCACGAGCAAGCCGGAGGGTCCGCAGGCGATGCCGATGCCGTGGCGGGGGTGGGCGGTCCAGTACCGGCGGATCCGGTCTGGGGCGGTGGTGGCGTGGGTTTCCCAGGCCCTGAACACTGGCCGTTTGCTGCCCGGGGCGAGAGGGAACACGTGCCAGCCAAGGCCGGCGGCGGTGAGCGCGGCGTTCACGGTGGCGTTGGTGGTCGGGGTCACTGGTGGCCTCCCAGGTCGCGTTTGATGGCGGTGGCAAGGTGGATCAGCTCGGGATAGTCGGGGCGGGAGAACAGCGCGGCGTCGACGTTGGTCATCAGCCGGCGGTAGCCGCGGCTGGACAGTGGGAGCTGCGCCAGCGCGCTTATGCGGCGGATGATCTCGGCGGGTGGCTGCTTGTACAGCTGGTAGCGCCAGCCGCAGTCGCAGTGCTTGTGCTGGTGGCGGTGGAACATCGTTCGGTACTCCTCAGCGTTGATCTGGTCGGCGAGGGTGTCTCTGCCCGGTCGGGACCGGCGGGCAGAGACACCCGAGGCCCGGGTGGCGCGGCTAGAACGGCGGCTTGTCACCCGAGCCGCCCGCGCCGACGACTGCCGGCTGCGACTGCTGCGGCGCGGTGGGCACGGCCCACGGGTCAGCGTCCGCGCCCGTGCTGCCGGTGGTGGTGCTGGTCACCCACGGGTCGACGGGTTCGGGCTGGCCGTGGCTACGGGTTGCCTTGGTGACCTTCGCCGTGGCGAACCGCAGGCTCGGGCCGATCTCGTCGACATGCAGGTCGATCGCGAACCGCTTCTCCCCGTTCTCGGTCTCCCAGCTCGACTGGCGCAGCTGTCCGGTCGCGACGACCCGTTCGCCCTTGTGTAGGGAATCGCCGACGTGTTCGGCGAGCTGCCGCCAGGCGACGGCACGCATGAACAGCGGGTCCCCGTCGACCCACTGCCCCGTGTCGCGGTCGAACCGGCGCGGGGTGTGCGCGATGGTGAACCGCGCATACGGCGACCCGGCTGTCGTGAACGCGACCTCAGGGTCGGCGGTGAGGTTGCCGACGATGGTGTAGGTGTTCTCGGTGCTCGACACAGGTACTGCCTTCCTGGTGATGGGTGGGATTAGCCAGCCAGCCGGTCCTGGTGAGCTGGCCGGACATCTCTGGGCGCGGCCGCCTCGGTGGCCGGTCGCGACTGTCGTGCATGGGGTGCGGGGACGAGGCATTCACGGCTGGCGCCGGGGCGCAGGATCAGCGCGAGGTCGTCCCAGTCCAGGAGCGCCAACCGGCGCCCGCCAGGCCCGTCGATCAGCCGTCCGATGCGGAACGCGCCAGCACCGGGAACTACGACGATGTGACCCGCGGCGAGCTGGTCGACAGGAACGTGTCTCGTGCCGTGCGGCCAGCGGATCATCGGCTTCTCCTGTTCGGTGCGAGCGCGATGTCGTCGAGCAGGTCGGTGACGCCGTCGACTGCCGCGGCGACGGCGAGGGTGGCGTGCACCTGCGCAGCCGCGATCGCGTGCGGGTCGGCGACCCGGCGGTGCACGTCGTCGAGGAGCTCGGTGGCGCGTGTCGCGTGGTCTCGGTAGCTCACGGGCTGACCACCACCCGCCGCCCGGCGGCGTGCGCGATCGCGTCGAGGACGTGGCCAGTGTTGGCGTCGTCGAGGCCGCGCAGCAGGTCACCCAGCGGCCGGCTGGTCGAGTAGCCGGCCAGTTCGACCGCGACCGCCAACATCTGCAGCTCACTGCCAGACGCGGGTACCCGTCCGTGGTCGGCGATCGCCGCGGCGGTGTCGAAGCCCAGCCACACTTGCGGCAGGTCGAAGTCGGTGACCAGGTGCTCTGCGGTGGCGTGCAGGCAGGCGTCGCGGAAGTCGCGGCGAGCCAGCCAGTGCCCGTGGGCGGCGAGCAGGTCGACCGCGGCTTCGATGCCGTAGTCGCCGGCGGCCCAGGCGCGGAGTTCGGCGACGAGCTCGTCGTAGTCCCAGTCTTGCCGCTGGTCATGTCGTGGCTTGCGCATAGTTGGGTTCTCCTAGGACAGCGAGGTGGCGAGGGTGGCCAGAGCGTCGAACACCTTGCGGATCAGGTCGGCGGCGTCGCCGGGCGAGTTGACGATCCAGAGCACGGCGACGATGACGGCGATCCAGCCGAGTGCCTTCTTCAACACAGGTGGTTCTCCTTCTCAGCGACGAACACGGCGTGGTTGCTGGTCTGCGGGTGGCGGGTGGTCACTTGCTGGTGTCCCTCCATCGGGTGACGCGGCGGGGCGGGCGGGTGCCGCGGTCGCGGACGCGGCGGAACGCGGTGACGAGCTGGCGGCCGAGCCGTACGCGGCCGCCGGTGCCACGGCAGTGCCGGCAGTACCGCCAGGCACGGCCGGACGGGGAACGACGCTTGCCGGTGCCGTCGCACCACCGACACGCGGCGAACGGCCACAGCGCGCAGGAGAGCGCGTAGCCAGCCACCAGTGCGAGCCCGGCGATGACCGCGATGGCGATCAGCTCGGGATCGGTGCCGGCTGGGCTAGCGGCGAGGTGCAGCGATGTCACGGATGGGCCTTTCGGACGGGCGGTTAACGGGCGCACGGGGCCGCCACCGCTAGACGGGTGTCGTTCGAGGTCAGCGGCGTTGGGTGGGTGCTAGCGGGCCCGCTAGGTCTAGCGGGAGGAGTTGCTAGGGATCAGTCGTCTGCTCGGCCCTCCTCGGCCTTGTCGCGGGCGGCAAGAAGGTGGGCGCGGACGATGCCGCGACGGTTGCGGCCCTCGCCGGTTGCGGGGTCATTGCCCCAGACCTGTTTGGTGGTCACGCCGTACGGCTTGAGCGCGTCGGCGAGTTGCTTGGCGGTCCAGCCGCGGTAGATGTCCGCACGCAGCTCACCCAGTCGAGCGCAGGCGACCTCGGACCACACCGTGTCCTCATCGACGCGGGTGACGGCGATGAGGTCGTCGAGCAGCGACACCGAAGGTGCGTTGGGGGCCAGTTGCTCGCCGATGGCGTGCCCGGACAGGGTGCCGGCGCGCTGCCGGAGCTGGTAGGCACGCTCGATCACCTTCTCCGCCGTCTTGGCGTCGATGTAGGCCGAGCGGACCAGCTGCGGTTCGGGGTTGTCCTCGCCACCGATGAGGTAGCCGATGCCCTTGTCCTGCAGCGCGAACGTGGTGGCGCGCACACCCTCCTTGTAGCGGGAGGTGCCCAGCACCATGTCGTTCTCGGTCTGGCCCATGACCTTCAGGCAGAACCGGATCCCGATGTTCGCGGAGACCCCGGTCGGCAGGGACTTCGCGTCCGGGCGTTGAGTGGCCAGGACCGGCATGATCCCCATCGCGGGACCACGTTTGACGATCGCGGTGAAGATCCGGTCCGCCTCGTCCTTGTAGTCCGGGTGGGAGAACACCTCTTGGCACTCGTCGACGCCGAACACGATCGGGAACAGGCCCAGGGACCGGCGGTTGGCGACCTGCGGGGTGACCTTGCTTTCCGGGACCAAGTCCAGCGGCTGGTCCGAGATCCGCTTCGCCCTGGTCTCCATTTCCTGGTAGACCTCGCGGGCGGAGTCCATGCAGGCCTTGATGGTCTCGTCGTCGGCGCCGGACCCGTAGTGGTGTGCGACCTTCGCGAGTGGCTTGAG
>WHTA01000147.1 GCA_009379825.1 Streptosporangiales bacterium | reverse complement strand
CCCACCGGAGTCTTCACCCGCATCGCCCAGCGACTCCTCGCCCTCACCTCCGGCATCTGGACCAACTGGACCACCGGCGTCACCAGCAAACGATCACTAACCGCCTACGACCACTGACCAAGGAATCAACCATCTAGGGCGTACGGAAGTGACGGCTTCCTGGGAATTCCCTGGCAGCCGCGGTCGAGGACCACACGCAGGCAGCGAGCGCGGTTACGCTGCGGTTAGCCTCGAAGCGAGGATCGACGAGGGGAGATACATGTCCGACGCACAGCGTTCCGGTGAGGCGACGCTCCTGGACGCGGTGCTCCGCGAGGTCAAGCGAGTGATCGTCGGCCAGGACCGCGTGATCGAACGGCTCCTGGTCTGCCTGCTCGCGCAGGGACATGCCTTGCTCGAAGGTCTCCCCGGCCTGGCGAAGACGCTCGCCGCCGAGACGCTCTCCACCACCGTGGGCGGCAAGTTCGCGCGCATCCAGTTCACCCCCGACCTGCTGCCGGCCGACATCATGGGTACCAGGATCTACCGGCAGTCGACGGAGAGTTTCGACGTCGAGCTCGGCCCGGTGTTCGTCAACTTCCTGCTCGCCGACGAGATCAACCGCGCGCCGGCGAAGGTGCAGTCGGCGCTGCTCGAGGTGATGGCGGAGCACCAGGTCTCCATCGGCGGCACGACCTACCCGGTGCCGGAGCCGTTCCTCGTGCTCGCCACCCAGAACCCGATCGAGCAGGAGGGCGTCTACCCGCTGCCGGAGGCGCAGTCCGACCGGTTCCTGATGAAGATCCTCGTCCCGTACCCGCACCCGCTCGAAGAGGTCGAGATCGTGGAGCGGATGGGCGTGAACCCGCCGCGCAGCACCCAGGTGCTCGACCTGGAGCAGCTGGTGACGCTGCAGCAGGCGGTCAAGCAGGTGCGGGTGGACCGGCCGGTCCTCGACTACGCGGTGACCCTGGTGCTCGCCACCCGCGACCCGGACAGGTACGGCCTGGAGGAGCTGAAGCCGCTGATCACCTGCGGCGCGAGCCCGCGGGCGAGCCTCGGCCTGATCTCCGCCGGCCGGGCCCTCGCGCTGCTGCGGGGCCGCGACTTCCTCGTGCCGCAGGACGTCTACGACGTCGGCGCGGACGTGCTCAGGCACCGCATGGTGCTCTCGTACGAGGCGCTGGCGCAGAACCTCGGCGCGGACGAGGTCGTCGCGAAGGTGCTGCAGGGCATTGGCCTGCCCAGGCTCAGCGGTCAGACCCCGGTCGGGGGCGTACCGCAGCAGGCGCGGCCGAACGGCGCGCAGTCGGCGGGACCGCCGCCGCAGCACGGTGAACCGCGGCCCGTCCCACCGCCGTATGCGTAGGTGATGCGCAGCATGCCGCAGACGGACGAACAGCCGAGCATCTTCGCTGGTGGCAGCGAGGAGGTGCTCAGGCGACTCGAGCTCACCGTGACCAGGAAGCTCGACGGCCTGCTGCAGGGCGAGTACCACGGGCTGGTGCCCGGGCACGGCAGTGAGTACGGCGAGACCAGGGCGTACCAGCTCGGCGACGACGTACGCCACATCGACTGGAACGTCACCGCCAGGATGCAGGAGCCGTTCATCCGGGAGACGATCGCGGATCGCGAGCTGGAGACCTGGCTGTGCGTGGACGTGAGCGCGAGCCTCGACTTCGGCACGGCGGCGTGCGAGAAGGACGATCTCGCGGTGGCGGCCGCCGGCTCGGTCGCGTTCCTGACCCAGCGCGTGGGTAACAGGATCGGCGCGGTGCTCGGCAAGCCGCACGGCTTCCACACCGTGCCCGCCAGGTCGGGCCGCATCCATGTGACGGCGATGCTGCACGCGCTGATGGCGCAGCTCGACGCGCAGCCGGGCCAGGGCGACCTGGCCGCCGTCATCCGCCGTACCGGAATGATGGCGAAGCGGCGCGGCCTGGTGGTGGTGATCTCCGACTTCCTCGACGACGGCGACTGGGCGAACGAGCTGCGCCGGCTCACCACCCGGCACGACGTCCTCGTGGTGGAGGTCGTCGACCCGCGGGAGCTGGACATCCCGAACGTCGGTGTCATCACGCTGATGGACCCGGAGACCGGTGCGGCGCGTGAGTTCGACACCGGCAAGCGCGGGGTGCGGCAGCGGTACGCTGCCGCGGCCGCCGCGGAACGCACGGAGATCCAGGAGAAGATCCGCGGTGCCGCCGCGGACCACCTGGTGCTCCGCACCGACCACGACTGGTTGCACGACCTGGTGCGGTTCGTCGCCCAGCGGCGGGAGCGGATCGCGCGCCGAGCGAGGAGAGCCCACTGATGCACCTGGCGGTGATGCAGGTACTGGCCGCGGACTGGAAGTTTAAGTGGCCGGCCGTGCTGTGGCTCGGCATCCTCGGCGTCGTCGCGCTCGTGGTGCTCTACATCCTGCTGCAGCGCCGGCGGAACCGGTTCGCCGTGCGGTTCACCAACGTGAAGCTGCTCGACAAGGTGGCACCGCGGCGGCCGAGCTGGCGCAAGCACCTGCCCGCGCTCGCGTTCGTGCTCACCCTGCTCGTCGTGATCGTCGCCGCGGCGCGCCCGGCGTACGCGGTGCAGGTGCCGCGCGAGCGCGCCACCGTGGTGCTCGCGATGGACATCTCGCCGTCGATGCTGTCCGGTGACGTGAAGCCGAACCGGCTGGCCGCGGCGAAGAAGGCAGCGAAGTCGTTCCTCGACGAGGTGCCGCCGAAGATCAACGTCGGGCTCGTGGCGTTCTCCCGCAGCGGCAACGTCAAGGTGCCGCCGACGACCGAGCGCGCGGCGATGCAGACCGGCATCGACGACCTGAAGGTCGACAAGTACACGGCGATCGGTGAGGGCGTCTTCGCGTCGCTGGACGCCGTCAAGCTCGCGCCGAAGCCGCGCGGCACCGACAAGAAGGTGCCCGCCGCTGTCATCCTGATGTCCGACGGCGAGTCCACCGTCGGCAGGTCGAACCAGGAGGCCGCGGCCGCGGCCAAGGAGCAGAAGGTGCCGGTGTCGACCATCGCGTTCGGCACCGACGACGGCACCGTCACGATCGCGCCGAACCCGTTCCCGCAGACCGTCCCGCCCGACCCCGAGGCGCTGCGTGAGATCGCCGAGACGACCGGCGGGAAGTTCTACGAGGCGACCGACGGGCAGCAGCTGAACCGGGTCTACGAGGACCTCGGCTCGTCCATCGGGTACGTGAAGAGCTACCGCGAGACGACGTACCAGTGGGCGCTGGCCGGACTCCTCAGCCTGGTCGTCACCGCGGCGCTCGGACTCGCCCTCACCAGCAAGTTTCCATAGTCTGGCGCGCTCGACCGGCAGCCGCGCTGTCGCGTCCAGCGGCGGGGCAATAGGCTGTTCGTGCCCGCACAGCGAGACTCCCAGGAGATATTGATGACAGCGAGTGAGGTTCCTTTCTGGGGCCCCGACTTCGCCCAGCTTCAGACCACCGACCCGCAGATCGCCGACGTGCTGCTCGGCGAGCTCGACCGGTTGCGCGGTGGTCTGCAACTCATCGCGAGCGAGAACTTCAGCTCGCCCGCCGTGATCGCGGCGCTCGGTTCCACCCTCACCAACAAGTACGCCGAGGGTTACCCAGGCCGCAGGTACTACGGCGGTTGTGAGGAAGTCGACAAGGCCGAGGAGATCGCGATCGCGCGCGCCAAGCAGCTCTTCGGCGCCGAGCACGCGAACCTGCAGCCGCACTCGGGTGCGCAGGCGAACTTCGCCGCCTACGCGGCGGTCGTCTCGCCCGGTGACACGGTGCTGGCCATGGACCTCAAGCACGGCGGTCACCTGACGCACGGCAGCAAGGTGAACTTCTCCGGCAAGTGGTTCGACGTCGTCTCGTACGGCGTGCGCCAGGACAACGAGCTGATCGACTACGACGAGGTGCGCGACCTCGCCGTGAAGCACCAGCCGAAGATGATCGTCTGCGGCGCGACCGCGTACCCGCGGCTGATCGACTTCGCCGCGTTCCGGTCGATCGCCGACGAGGTGGGCGCCACGCTGATGGTGGACGCGGCGCACTTCATCGGTCTGGTCGCGGGGAAGGCGATCCCGTCGCCGGTGCCGTACGCGGACATCGTGAGCTTCACCACGCACAAGGTGCTGCGAGGGCCGCGCGGCGGCATGATCCTGTGCAAGGAGGAGCTCGCCAAGGCGATCGACAAGGCCGTGTTCCCGTTCGCGCAGGGCGGCCCGCTGATGCACGCGGTAGCGGCCAAGGCCGTCGCGCTCCAGGAAGCCATGCAGCCCGGCTTCCAGGACTACGCCAGGCAGGTCGTGGCCAACGCGCAGGCGCTCGCCAGCGGCCTGCAGGAGGAGGGCATGCGGCCGGTCTCCGGCGGCACCGACACCCACCTGGCGCTGATCGACCTCAGGGACGTCGGGGTCACCGGCAAGGACGCGGAGGCCCGGTGCGACGCGGCCAAGATCACGCTGAACAAGAACGCCGTGCCTTTCGACCCGCAGCCGCCGATGACGGCGTCCGGGATCAGGGTCGGCTCGCCTTCGGTCACCACGCAGGGCATGACGGTGCCGGAGATGAAGGAAGTCGCGTCCCTGATCGGCCGGGCCGTCCGTAGCGAGGACACCACAGCGGCGGCGGATATCGCCGAGGCCGTCGGTGCCCTCGTCGGCAGGTTCCCCGCCTACCCGAGGAGCTGAGGCGAGACCGGCGGACCGGTGAGGCGGGAGGGCTGAGTGCGCGAATACGCGCTGACCATTCTGCTGGTTGCTGCTGCCACGTACTTCTCCACGCCGCTGATCCGCCGGTTCGCCGTCCGGGTCAAGGCAATCACCGAGGTACGCGACCGCGACGTGCACGCCATCCCCACGCCCCGGCTCGGTGGCATCGCGATGCTCATCGGGCTGGGCGTGGGGCTGTTCGTGGCGGCGCAGCTGCCGCAGCTCGCCCAGGTGTTCAAGGACACCACCTGGATCGGTGTGCTCGCCGGCGGCGCCATCGTCTGCCTTGTCGGTGCGCTCGACGACCGGTTCACGCTCGACCCGCTGACCAAGCTCGCCGGCCAGGTGGTCGCCGCCGGCGTGATGGTGCTCAGCGGTATCCAGATGTTCTGGCTGCCACTGCCCGGCATGACGCTCGGCCTCGGCAACGACCACGGCGTGATCATCACCGTGCTGCTCGTCGTCGCGGTGATGAACGCGATCAACTTCGTGGACGGCCTGGACGGCCTCGCCGCCGGCATCGCGGGAATCGCGGCGGCGGCGTTCTTCTCGTACTCGTGGCTGCTCTCGTACGTCAACGGCCTGGAACGGGCCACCACGCCGACCCTCGTCACGGCGATCCTCGTCGGCATGTGCGTCGGCTTCCTGCCGCACAACTTCCACCCGGCGAAGCTGTTCATGGGTGACTCCGGGTCGATGCTGATCGGCCTGCTGCTGTCCGCGGGCACCATCACGCTCACCGGCCAGGTGGACGTCAACGCGCTCGGCGACGGTGCGCAGAACCCGCTGCCGGCCGTACTGCCGCTGCTGCTGCCGGTGGCCGTGCTCGCCGTGCCGTTCGTGGACGTGCTGCTCGCCATCGTGCGCAGGACGTGGGCAGGGCGGGCGCCGTGGGCGCCGGACAAGCTGCACATGCACCACCGGCTGCTGCGGATCGGGCATTCGCAGCGCCGCGCCGTGTTGATCATGTACTCGTGGGCCGCGCTGATCGGCGGCACGGTGGTCGCGACCGCCTTCCACGGCGTGCCGATGCTGCTGCTGACGATCACCGCGGGCATCGGTGTCCTCGCCCTGGTGCTGGTCAACATCCCCCGCCTGCTGGTTCGCCGCAAGCCCTAGATGAGTGATTCCTTGAAGGGTGTGGTCGGCGCGGCTGCGGAGACGTGGGGCGGAGGGTGTTCAAGATCGATGTGTGACCAAAGAACTGAACACCCTCCTGACAGCACTGTATGTGGTGGTCGACGATCACGTG
>WHTA01000146.1 GCA_009379825.1 Streptosporangiales bacterium | reverse complement strand
GGTCCGGTGGTGGTGGGTGACCCGACCGGTCGCGGTGTCGCTGGCGGCCGGGTCACCCGGTTGGGGTCAGAACGGTGGCTTCACGGGCTCGTCGGTGAACCCCGGCACCGACCCGCTGCTGCTGCCGTTGCCGGCTGCGGCTGTGGCGGGCTGGGGCTGCTCGGTCGGGGTGGGTGTGGTGACCCAGGGGTCGGCGGGTTCGGGGGTGCTGGTGCGGGCGGCCTTGGCGACCTCGGCGGTGTGGAACCGCAGTGAGGGGCCGATCTCGGTGACGTGCAGCTCGATCACGGACCGTTTCTCGCCGGTGTCGGTGACCCAGGTGGACTGCCGCAGCTGCCCGCAGGCGATCACGCGTTGGCCCTTGTGCAGCGACTCGGCGAGGTGCTCGGCGAGGTCGCGCCAGGCGACCGCGCGGAGGAACAGCGCCTCGCCGTCGACCCAGCTGCCGGTGTCGCGGTCGAAGCGGCGTGGGGTGTGCGCGATGGTGAACCGCGCGTACTGCACGCCGCTGGTGGTGTAGGCGACCTCAGGGTCGGCGGTCAGGTTGCCGGCGATGGTGGTCGTGTTCTCGGTCATCATCAGTGCTCGTTCTCCTTCGGTGATGGGTGGGTGGGTTAGGCCAGCTGGTGCTGCTGGTCGCGGATGGGCGGATCCGCCGCCTCCGGTGCGGCGGGCCGGTGCCAGACGGCGTCGGGGGCGGGGTTGAGCCGGTGGCGGCTGCTGCCGGGGCGGAGGATGAGCGCGAGGTCGTCCCAGCCGAGCACCGCGACCAGCCCCAGCGGCCGCGCGGTGACGAGCCGGGTGATGCGGTACGCACCGGTGCCGGGGACGACGACGGCGTCGCCGACGGCGAGCTGGTCGACGCGGACGTGGGTGGTGCCGTGTGGCCAGTACCTCACGCGACCACCCCTGCCGGCCGGGGGTGCCTGGTGCTCGGGGCTCGGGGTGCTCATGGCCCTCCCGTCTTGGACGCGAGGTTGCGCACCTGGTCGGCGACGTCGCGGAGCTCGACGGCGACGGCGAGGGTGGCGTGCACCTGCGCTGCCGGGACCGCGTGTGGGTCGCCGACGCCGCGGTCGACGACTTGGATAAGCCGCAACGCTTCCGCGGCGTGGTCGCTGCTGGCGTCGTGGTTCATTGCGCCTCCTCTACGGATCCGGTGACCCGGTAGGCCTGGCTGGCCGCGGGTCGGCCGGCGGTGTGCGCGATGGCGTCGAGCACGAGGCCGGTGTTGTGCTGGTCGAGGCCGGTGATCAGGTCGTGCAGTGGCCGACTGGTGGCGTAGCCGGCGAGTCCGGCGGCGAGGGCGAGGATCTGCCGTTCGCTGTCGGAGGCGGGTAGCTGGCCGCCGTCGGCGACCCGCGCCGCAGCAGCGAAGTCCAGCCAGACCCGGGCCAGGTCGAAGTCGTCGACGAGGTGGCCGGGTGTCGCGACCACGCAGGTGTCGCGGAAGTCGCGGCGGGCCAGCCAGCTGCGGTGGGCGGTGAGCAGGTTGACGGCGGCTTCGAGGCCGAGGTCGCCTGTCGCCCACGCGCGGAGTTCGGCGACGAGCTCGTCGAACGCGAGCGGGGTGGGGTGCTGGTGTGTGGTGGGCATGGTGGTGTTCCGTTCAGAGGGAGGTGCCGAGGGTGGTGACGGCGGTGAAGACCTTGTCGATGAGGCCGGCGGCGTCGGCGGGTTGGTTGATGACCCAGACGACGACGAGGATCACGGCGAACCAGACGAGTGCCTTCTTCATGACTGCTGTCCTTCCTGGTGCGTGTCGGGTGTGCAGTGGCGGCAGAGCAGTTCGCCGTGGTGGACCTGCCAGCCGTCGGTGTCGAGGACGCGGCCGAGGACGTGCAGGTAGTCCGGGGCCAGCGCCCAGACGCGGCGGGCGTGGTCGCGGCGGTCGCCGTAGGCGATGCCGGCGAGCAGGCCGGTGGTGATCATTTGTGGGTGTCCCTCCAGGTGTGGCTGCGCAGCCGGGGCCGGGCGGGGCGGGTGGCGCGGTGGTGGCTGCGGCGGATGACGGTGACGAGTTGGCGGCCGGCGCGGACGCGGGCGCCGGTGCCGCGGCAGCGTCGGCAGGGCCGCCAGGCGCGGCCGGTGGGGGAGCGGTGTTGGCCGGTGCCGTCGCAGTGCCAGCAGCCGGCGAACGGCCACAGCACGCACGAGGCGGCGTAGCCGGCGGCCACCACGAGCGCGGCGACGATGACCACGCCCAGGCCGGCGAGGTCGCTGTCGCTAGCGGCGAGGTGGAGGGAGGTCACGGGTCGGCCTTTCCGGTGGGTGGTTAACGGGCGCACGGGGCCAGCACCGCTAGACGGGCGTCTCTAGTGGTCAGCGGTGTTGTGGTGGTGCTAGCGGGCCCGCTAGGTCTAGCGGGACGGGTGGCTAGGGATCAGTCGTCTGCTTGGCCTCCTTGCCGGTTGCGGATGGCGGTGACGATGTCGGCGCGGTGGACGCCGTAGCGGTTGCGGCCAGCACCGGTGGCGGGGTCGGTGCCCCAGACCTGTCGGGTGGTGATGCCGTAGGGCTTGAGCGCGGCGGCAAGCTGCGCCGGCGCCCACCCGTCGTAGATGTCAGGGCGGAGGCCGGCGAGGCGGTCGCAGAGGGTCTCGGACCAGACCTTGTCCTCGCCGGCGGCGAGGACGGCGGCGAGGTCGTCGATCAGGCTGTGCCGCTGCGCGTCCTCGTCGGTGGTGACCTCGCCGATGGCGTGGCCGGACAGCGTGCCGGCGCGTTCGCGCAGGCTGCGGGCGCGGGCTGCGATGCTGTCGGCGGCGGGCCCGTCGATGTAGTAGGACCGGGCGATGATCGGGTCGTCGTCGGCGCCGACGAGGTAGCCGATGCCCTTGTCCTTGGCGGTGAACGTGGTCGCGCGGACCCCGTTCTTGTACATGCTGGTGCCGAGGACCATGTCGTTTTCGACCTGGCCCATCACGCGCAGGCAGAACCGGATCCCGGCATTCGCGCTGACACCGGTGGGCAGCGACTTCGCGTCCGGCCGCTGGGTGGCCAGGACCAGCATGATGCCCATTGCTGGTCCCCGCTTGATGATCGCGGTCGCAAGCCGGTCCGCCTCGTCCTTGAAATCCGGGTGCGAGAACAGCTCCTGGCACTCGTCGATGGCGACCACGATCGGGTGCAGGCCCAGGGACCGTCTCGCGGCGAGGTCGGGGGTGACCTTGTTCTCCGGGCACACGTCGCGGGGGAGCTTGCGGATGGTCTTCGCGCGGGTGTTCAGCTCCTTGTGGATCTCGCGCAGGGAGGCCATGCAGGCCTGCAGCGTCTCGTCATCGGCGCCGGAGGCGTAGTGGTGCGCGACCGGCTCCAGGGGTCCGAGGTCGCCGGTCCCCTTGAGTTCGAACAGCCGCAGTTCCGCGGTCGGGTCCAGCGCGCACGCCAGCAGGACCACCCGCAGCGCGAACGTCTTGCCCATCCGCGGCATTGCGCCGATGAGGATGTTGGCGAACATCAGCGGCAACGTCACCGGGCGGCCGCGCTGGTCGGTGCCGAACGGGATCGGGCCGAACAGGTCCGCCTGGCCCTGCTTGGCCAGCGGAAACGCCGCGGGCTTGGCCTTGGCCAGGTCGGTGTCGCCGACCCACAGCACCAGCCGGCCCTCATGCTCATCGGTCGCCGCCGCCGGCCACACGCAGCCGAGGGGGCGGCGCAGCCCGGAGGCGAGCCGGTCCCGGCGGTCCATGATGTCGGTGACCGTCACCCCGTAGGGCAGGTCGATCTCCGCGCGCCAGCCGGGCCCGTCGCGGACGATCGGTGCGGGAAAGGAGATCCCGGTGCCCTTGGGGCCGACGGCGGCGTTGATCTGCGCGATCCCCAGCGCGGCCAGGGCGCGCACGATCAGGTCGCTGGTCAACCGGGGTGCCTTCGCGGTCGCGACCGCGCGGCCGAAGACGGGCTTGTCCGCCGGCGCCCCGATCAACCCGAACACCACCGCCGCGGCGACCAGCGCCGCGGCGGTGACCAGCACACCCGCGGTAAGCGCGGTGACCAGCACGACCACGACGACGATGGCGGGCGGTGCGGCGAGCATGCTCCGGAAGGTGAGCCGGTCCCGGCGCAGCTTCGCCAGGTGCATGTACTCATCGAAGGCGTTGCGGTCGACGGCCTCGCGCCGCAGCGGTGCTGCCTCCGCGTCCGACAACCAGCCGCTGACGGCGCGGAGGGTGCGGGCGATGCCGCGCGGGGTATAGCCAGCCAGCCGCAGGAGATACACCGGGATCCGGGCGCCGTGGTAGCGGAGCTTGTGCCAGACGTAGCCGGCCAGCCAGCCGACCAGGAGCCGCAGCTCCTGCCAGTCGCGCAGCCACGGCGGCAGCACCGGGGACCGCTTCTCCTCCGCCCGGGCGCGGGTTGGCAGGTCCCGGCGCTGCCGCTCCTGTGGCGGGTCCACCGGCTGTGGCTGGTCCTCGTCCCCCTCGTCCTCGCCGGAGTCGGGACCGCCGCCGCGGACCGCGTCCGTGTGGTCTCTGGCTGCGGCGGGGTTGGGACCAGCGGCGGTGGGGTGGTCCTCCTCGCGTGCCGCGTCGGTGTCGACGGCCGGGTCCGCCTCGCCGTCGCCGGCGGGTGGTGGGTCCGGGACGGGCCGCAGCATCGGCCGCTCTCCACTGGTCTCTTCTGGGGTTTGTCGGTTGGTCCGGTCGTTCTCGTCGGGTTCGTTGCCGAACGGGAGATGGTCGCGGGTGCTCATGCTTGTGGTGTCCCTTCTCAGGCGGCCTCAGACGCCGCTGTGGCGCCCGAATCGCCGTCGGCGGTCTCGTCGGTCGGTTCGGCAATGAGTAGGCGTAGGAGGGCGTTGGCGCGGGCGGTGCCGACGCCGTGGCCGTCCTCGCGCAGGCCGGCGATCAGCGACCGCCGTGACAGCGGCTGGCCCGCGGCGGCCAGCCGGTCCCGGACCCGCCGGCCGGGCTCGAGGAGGTCCGAGACATCCGGTCCCGCGCCGTTGGTCCCCGGCGCTGGTTCCGACGCCGTGGACTCGGCGGAGCGGTCCTCACCAGTGGTCTCCACCGGTGGCTGGCCCTGGCTCGGCAGCGGGTCCAGGGCGGCCGCGGCGGGGTCCACGACGGGCTGGTCTTCGCTGGTGGACTCGGTGGGCGGTCCGGGCTGCTCGTCGACCGGGTCGAGGTCTGTGGTGGTCGGGTCCGCCGCGATGGTGGCGTGGGCGCGGGCGAAGCGGTGGGCGGCGAGGACGGCGTCGGTGAGCCGGTCGCGGAGGTCGGTGATCGCTTCGGCCATCACGAACACCACCAGCGGCGGCACGGAGTGCAGCACGATCGCCGCGAGGTCGGCGGCAGCCCAGGACTGCCAGGTGTTCATCACGTAGGTGGCGAGCAGCAGCCCCCACTTCGCCGCGCGCACCCAGCGGCCGGCCTTGAGCTGGTACCGGGCCAGCGTGGACTCCGCGAGCAGTACCCCGATCAGGCACAGGCTGACCATGGGGTCGAGCAGCCACGCGGTCACCCACGGCACGCTCCACGCGGCCGCGCCTTGGGCGGCGAACTGGGCGACATTGCTCATGGTGAACGCCAGCCCAAGCACGATCCCGCTCCACACCAGCGCGTCCACTGCGGTGCGGACGCGTTCGATCCGCAGCGCGGCGACATCGGGGTGGGTGCGATACGACCGCAGCTCGGCGGCCTGGCGTGCTGCGGCGACGAGTCGCTGTGCCTTGGTCGACACCGGTGCGGGCTCGGTCATGGCTACGCTGCCTCTTCCAACTCGGTCAGCTCGACGACCGCGACCTGCTCGGTGGCCTGCTGGCTGCTGCTGGTGGCGTAGGTGAGGGCCTGCTCGGTCGCGTCCTGGTGGTAGCCGGCGAGGAACGCCAGCGCGTCGCACGCCTGCCGCGGCGTGAGGCGATGGATCGCGGCGAGCAGCCGGTGGCCGTCGCGGTCGAGGTTCCGCGCGGCTCCGGCGTCGCCGATGATGGGGGGCTCGGTCATGCCAGCCACCTCCGCCGGCACGTGGGGCTCGGGGTCGCGCGGCCGGATGCGCACCGGGATGGCGCCGATCAGGATGGCCCGGCGGCGCGGCGTACATGCCACCTCGAGCTTGGCCGCGAGCTGTTGCAGCTCTTTGGCGCTGTCGGCCCACAGCCGGGTCCAGAGCAGGTCGGTGCGCGGGGAGGTGTGCTCGACGTAGACCGTCATGACAGTCCCCCGATCAGCTCGTTGACGTATGCCGTCTGTGTCGATGGCTCGCGGGACTCGTCGCGCAGCTCGGC
>WHTA01000145.1 GCA_009379825.1 Streptosporangiales bacterium | reverse complement strand
TGAACGCACCGCACCTCGTCGCACTGGTACGCACTGGAGCACGGTTCGAGAACGGGAAACTCGTCGAACGACCCGACGATCAAGCCGCGGAGAAGCAAGCCGCCTAACAAACCTCATCCACAGGTCTTGACAATTTCTCCGTAGAGGAAGTAGTCGTACCATTCGGTCGCCGTGCCGATGAGGGTCGCCAAGGCGACCTTCTTGATCGAAGTTCCCCCGACTTGGCTGGTTCCGTGCGCCAGTGCCACGGTGTCGGCTCCTATCGTTGTGGTTACTGCAAGAGGGAGCGAGCTGCGTGCCCGCCCGCGAGGTACCCGTAGCCGAGGGCGGACAGCAGACCGTTGCCGGACACGTAGCCGCGGGCCCCTGAAGGCCCGCAGATGCCCGCGGTCGTGCCGCCGCCCGCGTACAGACGGGGTATCGGGGCGCCGTCGGTCGACAGCACCCGTGCGTCCGCGTCGATCCGCAGCCCGCCTTGCGTGGTGAAGATGCCGGGCACGGTCTTCGCGATGTAGAACGGCGCGACGAGCGGGGCGAAGCCGAAGCCGGTGCGGCCGTGCTCGTCGGCCGTGTCGCCGCGCGCGGCGGCGTTGTAGGCCGTCATGCTGGCGGCGAGGGCGGCTGCGGGCAGCCCATAGTGCGCCGCCAGTGCGTGCGGTTCCTCGGCCCGCAGGATCGGTGTGTCGGTCCGCTGCGCGATCAGCCGGAAGCGCTTCTCGTACGCGCAGACGTGGTCGAGTATCCGTTGGTCGAACACCGCGTACGAGACGCCTTCGGTGTGCGCGAGCACCTCGTCGGTGAAGGCCGAGTACCCGACGCTCTCGTCGCCGAACCGGTGGCCCGCCGCGGTCACGAAGATGCCGCCCTTCTCCGGGACGGTCCAGGAGAACATGGTCTCGAACGACACCGGTCCTTCTGACGGCTGCGCCATTGCCGCGTAGCCGAGCATGGCGTCCATCGACGCGGTGTGCCCGCCAAGCTGCTCACCGAGCCTGATGCCGTCACCGGTGTTGCCAGGACCGCCGAAGTACGGCAGCCGCGCGGCCTCCGGGATTTGCTTCGCGACGAGCTCCCGGTCGGCGCCGAAGCCGTCGGTGGCGAGCAGTACGTTCCGCGCGGCGTACACCGTGGTGGCAGTGGTGACCTGCATCAGGTGGCCGTCGGGTGCGACACCGGTGACAGGGACCCCGGTGCCGATCTGCACGCCGAGCGCGCGTGCCGTGGCCTCGAGGTAGCGCACGATCTCGATGCCCTCGCGGTTCGGCGGGTTGTGCAGCCGGTTGACCGAGTGCGCGATGTGCATGTAGTCCTCGGTCAGGCTGAGCTCCACGCCGGCCTCGTCGACCAGCCAGTGCACCAGGTCCGCGGAGATGCCGCAGAGCCGGTCTGCGACGGGATCGTCCAGGTGCTCGCCTGCCTGGCCGCGTAGGTCGGTGACGAACTGTGCGGGGGAGTCGGCGATCCCCGCGGCTTCCTGGAACCTGGTGCCCGCACCCGGCACGGAGCCGATGCTGTGGGCAGTGTTGCCGCCCAGGTCGGGCTCCTTCTCCAGCAGCAGCACCTGCGCGCCGAGCTGCGCTGCGCGTACGGCGCCGGCGAGTCCGCAGCCACCGCCGCCCGACGACGACCAGGTCCCACGGTTTCTCACTCATCAGCTCTCCCTGTCGGCGTGGACGAACAGGTCAGCCAGCGCGGGTTCTGTGCCGCCGTCGAGCCAGTCGAAGAGCCGCTCGGGCAGCTCGCCACCCGTCGGCGCGACGGGGACGTCGGCGACGGTGCGGTGGAAGGCCGCGGCCGCGGTGGCTCGGTCGCGGAAGAACTCCTCGCGCGGGCAGTCCGCCGTGTGCCGGGTCAGCGTTCCTCCTGCCGTCGGCACGGCGACCGTGCTGTCGAGGAAGCCGTAGTCGGGTTCGGGGACGACGGTGACCTTCTCGACGAGCGCGGTGACGAGCGGGTCGGTGCACAGCGTCGCCAGGTCGCGGTGCCGGATCTCGCCGTGCGCGAGCAGCGCCGCGACCGCGAACGCGGTGCTCGCCATCGCCTGCTCGACCGTGTCGTACGGGCCAGCGTACGAGGTGCCGGGGTACGCGGCGAAGTGCGCGTTGATGTGTACGTCGATCCGCGTGACGGCGTGCGGGTCGGGCAGCTCGGGGTGCAGGCTGGCCGCGGCGACGGCGGCGGCCATGTTGTCGCCGAGCACCGGGTAGCGCTTGAACCACACCACATGGATGGCGTCCGTCGCGGGCGCGGTGCGCCAGTCGTCCGGCGGCGAGTCGGTGCCGCAGAAGGCGGTGAGGAAGCCCTGCGGGCCGGTGAGCGGCTCGGCCGGGCCGCGTACGCCGGCCGCGGCGAGCAACCCGGCCATGGTGCCGCGCCAGGCGGCGACGCCGTTCTGCCAGCGCCAGTCCTGCGCGCCCGTACGAACCGGTTCGAGCAGGCCGCCTGTGGTGTCGGTCGCCAGCCCGATCGCGTTGGTGGCGGCCTGCTCGTCCAGGCCGAGCACGGTCGCGGCGCTCACCGCCGCGGCGATCGAACCGAGCGTCGGGCTGGCGCGGAACCCGCGCTCGACCAGCGCGTGGCCGACCGTACCGTGGGCGCCCAGCCAATTCAGGGCGGTGTAGCCGGATGCGATGCCGCGCACCAACACGTCGAGCGACTCGCCGCGCTGTTCGGCGAGCGCCCACGCGGCGGGCACGATGAGCGAGCCAGGATGTGCCCAGGCGTCCATGTCCGTGTCGTCCTGGAACTGCGCGTGTGCGTCGATGCCGTTCGCGAGCGCGGCGTCGCCGACGGAGGTGTGGCGTCCGTTCGCCCAGACGGTCGCACCGGTCGCCGGTGCCGCCGTGGCGAGCACGGAGTCCGCGGCCACCACGGTCTGGTCGTCGTGTGCGGACAGGGCGAGCGCGTACGCGTCGAGTAGGCAGAGCACGGCCTTCTCGCGTACGTCCGGCGTGAGGTGCACGTGCCGGGTGTCCCTGGCGTGGCGGGCGAGCAGCGCCGTGGGGGTCGGGTCGCTCATGCGTGGTCACCTGCCGCCGCGGCACCGGCGATCCGGCCGAACACGCACGCCTTGCCCAATGATGAGCCGGTGAGGTACGCGGTGCCGTGGAAGCCGCCGATCACCTCGCCCGCCGCGTACAGCCCGTCGATGCGTTCGCCGAACACGTCCATCACCTCGGTGTCCGGCGTGATGCGCAGCCCGCAGTAGGTGGCCAGGACCGCGGTCGTGGAAGGGAACGCGTAGAACGGCGGTCGGCGCAGCGGCACCGGTTCGCCGGCGTGGTTGCACAGCCCGTCGCGGCCGAAGTCGTCGGTGTCGGTGCCGATGGCGGCGTTGTACCGCTCGACGGTGTCGGTGAGCGCGGCCGCGTCGACGTCGATGGCGGACGCGAGCTCCGCCAAGCTGTCCGCCTCGACCATCAGGCCGCGCTTGCGTAGGGCGTCCAGGTCGAACAGCGGCACACCCGGCGACGACGCGTCCATCACCGCCTGGTCGAAGAGCTGGTAGCACAGCCCGTCCGGCTGGCCCAGGCACGCGTCGCCGAGCGTCTTGTAGTCCAGCGACTCGTCGACGAACCGCCGGCCGAGCCTGTTGACGATCACCGCGCCGAGGTAGAAGGCCAGCAGGATCTCGTGCTTGGTCGCGGTGGCGCTCGGATGGGTGCCGAACGTGCCCTTGACGTAGCCCATGTCGCGGACGTCGGCGCCGAGCGCCCACGCCATCCGCAGGCCGGTGCCGGTGTTGCCCGCGCCGCCCATGCGCAGCGCCTTGGCCTGGTGCGGCGCGAAGACCTGCAACAGCTCCTCGCTGCGGGAGAAGCCACCGCTCGCCAGCACGACGCCGCGCCTTACGCCCAGCTGCCTGGCGTTCCCTTCCACGGTGGCCGCGACGCCGGTCACCCGGCCGGTGTCGGCGTCGCGCTGCAGGCGGGTCACCTGGGCGCCGGTCTCGATACGTACGCCGTGCCGTCCGCCGCGTGTGCCGCGAGGGTCCTGATCAGCTCTGGTGTATGCGTCTGGTGGCTGCGTGCCACGGACTGGCCGGCGCTGAGCTCCACCGCGTTGAACGTCACGCCGAGGCCGGTGAGCCAGTCGTACAGGCCGACCTGTGCATCGGCGTACCTGCGTACGAGCTCCTCGTCGTTCTGGTAGCCACCGGCGGCGCGCAGGTCGTCGTACAGCAGGTCGGGTGAGTCGTCGATGCCGAGGTCGCGCTGCATGGGGGTGCCGGTGAGCGCGAAGAAGCCGCCGCTGAGCACGGTGCTGCCGCCCAGCTCGGGCTCGCGTTCGAGCAGCACCACGTCGGCGCCGTTCTCCGCGGCGGTGACTGCAGCGCACACGCCGGCGAGGCCGCCGCCCACCACGACGGCGTCGACGGTCTCAGTGGGCTGGGACATGGTCGCTCCCTTCGGCAAGAGCCTCGTGTGCCCGTGCGGCGGCGCTGGCCATCACCTCGGCCGGCGCACGGGCACGGCCGTGCCCGTGGCTGATCGTCAGTCCGGAGGTGCGGGTCATCCAGACGAGCGCCTCGGCGTGCGCGAACAGGGCCGCGAACGCGTCCACGACCGGGAGGCCGGCGAGCTCGCGGATCCCGTTACGGGTGAGCAGGCTGTTGAGCACCCCCTCCGCGGGGATGACGAGGTCGGCGGACGCCTGCGCGCAGCGCTCGGCGGCGGCCTCGAACAGGGGGAGCAGTACGTCTGGGTCGTCGTACGCGCGGTCCAGCTCGTCCTCGCCGACCGGCGGGTCGAGCTCGACGATCGCGGCGACCCTGGAGCCGAAGCCGTACCGGTCGACGAGCTCCGCCAGCCGGTGCCGGTTCACCTCCGCGATGCCGATCAGCCCGATCCGCCGGCCCGCCGCCGCGCTCATCGACAGCGCGCTCTCGCACAGGCTCACGACGGGGATGTCGACGGCGCTGCGCAGCTCCTCGAGCACCGGGTCGAAGAAGCAGCCGACGGCGAACGCGTCGTAGCCGGCGCGTTCGGCCCGCTGTGCGTTCGCCAGCAGTTGCACGCCGAGCAGGTACTCGGCGGCCGGGTACCGCAGCACCTCGATCGGTGGCACGCCGGGCGGGTAGGTGCCCGCCGCCACCCCGTGCACGTCCACGGTGGTGGTCGGCACCGTGCGGCGTGGTCACGCAGCTGCTCCGCATAACGGGGCAGCACCGTGAGGTCGGTGACGCTCTGCTGCCAGACCTTCGTGCCACTCACTGGACACCTTCCGTGTTTCGGTGGTCAGGCCGAGCCGTAGCGGCGCTCCCGCTCGTCCCAGGTGGGCTTGCCGATCAGCACGTCGCGCTCGTCGAAGCTGGTCAGCTGGTGCGAGAGCGCCGCCGTGCTGCCCTGCTGGCGCAGCTCGGCCGCGGTGGTGCGCATCGCGTGGATGGCCGCCCGTTGCAGGTCGGAAGGGACGATGACGATGCGGTAGCCGAGCGCGGCCAGCTCATCCGGCGGCACGACCGGGGTGCGCCCGCCCTCGAACATGTTGATCAGCAGCGGGTGCCCGGTTAGCTCGCGCGCGACTGCGGTGATCTGCTCGCGGTCCGTCGGGGCCTCGACGAACAGGATCTCCGCGCCCGCGGCCGCGTACCGCCTGGCCCGGTCGACGGCGCTCTCCAGACCCTCGGTCGCTACGGCGTCGGTGCGGGCGATCAGCAGCGGCCCACCGTCGCCGCGGGCCTCCTGCGCGGCCTGGATCTTGCCGACCATCTCCGCGGCGCCGATCAGCTCCTTGCCGGCGTAGTGCCCGCACTTCTTCGGCGTCACCTGGTCTTCCAGCTGGAACGCTGCCGCGCCCAGCCGGGCGAACTCGCGTGCCGTGCGGTGCACGTTGAGCGCGTTGCCGTAGCCGGTGTCGATGTCCACCACCACGGGGATCGACACCGCGTCGCAGATCGACGCGATGCGGTCGCGGACCTCCGTCATGGACAACAGGCCGAGGTCGGGGAGGCCGCAGCTGCGGGCGATCGCGCCGCCGCTGACGTAGAGGCACTCGAAGCCGGCTTCCTCCGCCACGCGGGCGGAGAGCCCGTCGTAGACGCCGGGCAGGACGAGCAGTTCACCGCGTGCGATGAGCCGGGCGAGCTGGCCGGCTGCGGTCTCTGTCATGAGGCTGTATTTTTGTAGACAGTTCTTCAAAACGTCAATATGGTGGTGCCGCGCAGTCGAGATCACCGAGCCGGATGGGAGGCGACCTCGTTGGCCGGGCTGTCATTGCAGGGGGAGCGGCGGTCGTTGCGTGATCTGGCGTATGGCTCGTTGCGGGAGGCGATCGTGCGGGTGCGGATCGCGCCTGGTGCTGCGGTGACGGAGGAGTGGCTGGCTGCGGAGTTGGGTG
>WHTA01000144.1 GCA_009379825.1 Streptosporangiales bacterium | reverse complement strand
CCCACGCAGCCAACCCGAACCACGTAGCCCGAGCCACGAGGAATTCGCGGCGGCCCTCGGCGACGAACCGACCCCACGCAGCCAACCCGAACCACGTAGCCCGAGCCACGAGGAATTCGCGGCGGCCCTCGGCGGCGAGTCCGCGTCCCCGGCAACCCGTGCTGCCACCGAGCAGCTCGCCACCGGCCGGACCAGTGCAGGACGCGAGGCGTCCGCCAACTCGTCCATCTCGGGCGTGCTCGACATGGACTCGGCCGGTCCGGGCGGCGGCGTCAGCTCCGACCAGCGGCCGCAGCCGTTCGGTCCCGGCCCCAACCCCGCTCCACGCACTGGGGAGCGCAACCCGACTGGCCAGGCCCAGCGCACTCCGGGCCGCGCCGCCGAGGAGGGACGGCCCGGCCCGGGCACCGGCACGCCGCAGCGTCCGCAACAGGAGCGGTAACTACCAGGTCACGGCCATACCGACTAGGCTGTGCCCACCATGGTCGACCACCGCTGGCACTTCAGTGCACCCGACTTCCTCCGGTTCGCGGGCTACCTCAACAGCCACGGCTACAAGATGCCCGCCGGCCGGGAGGCGCTGTGGCTGTCGCACCACGTCACCGCCGGGCGGCCGTTCCCCGACGCGGACAAGCGGCACCTGCACTACCTCCGCCTCGACAACTCGCTGCGCACCCAGTGGGCGGCGGAGTACATCGACTCGGTCGTACGTGCCGAAGGCGCGAAGGGACTCGTCCCCGGCACGCAGGTAGTCGACGCCGTACGACAGGCGAAGGCGGAGTACGACCAGACGCCGGAGGCGCAGCGCAACCGGCAAGCCGCCCCGCTCGGGCGCTACCAACCACCGCCGATCGCCAGCAGGACGCTGCCGCTGCCCGGCGAAGGCGAAGGCAGCGTCGCCGCCGAGGCCAAGACCAACGGTAAGCAGGGAGCCAAACGCACGGAGGACACCCGCAGCCCGGGACAGGCGGTACGTACCCAGCCGTCCGAGCGGCAGTGAGCGGGCCGGCCGCTCACCCCCTGACGCAGCACCTGCGCGTCGGCGTCCAGGTCGACCCGGTCGCCGAGCACGACGCTCAGCTGCGGCCGGCCGTGCCCGACGGCCAGGCCGGCGAGCACCGGCGCCCCCAGCGGCGTGAGCCGCTCCACGAGCACCTCGTCCGCGCCACCGCACCCGGTGAGCTGACCGAGCGCGATGCCCAGCACCCCGTCGAACCACCTCGCCTGCAACAGCTGCGTGAGCATCCGGTCCACGCGGTACGGCGGCTCGTGCACGTCCTCGAGCACCACTACCCCGCAGGCGGCGTCAGGCGGCGCGTACGGCGTGCCCACCGTGGCCGCCAGCAGCGCCAGGTTGCCGCCCACCAACGTGCCGGTGGCGCGTCCGGAGACGAGCGTCCGCGTGCCTGGCACCGTCCACGGCTCGGCGCCGAACCACGCGTCGCGCGCCGCGGCGGCGGACGGCGCGTCCGGTGCCGCGCCGCCGAGCAGCTCGCCCGCCGGCATCGGCCCGAACACCGTAACCGCAGGCACTCGCCGGCGAACGCGTTCAGCAGCGCCGTGACGTCGCTCGACCCGTGCAGCAGCTTCGGGCCGGCGGCCGCCAAGGCGTCCCAGTCGAGCAGCGGCAGCAGCCTGGTAGCGCCGTAGCCACCGCGCGCGCAGATCACCGCCCGCACGTCGAGGTCGCACCACGCCGACTGGAGGTCAGCCGCCCGCGCCGCGTCGCTGGCGGCCAGGTACCCGTGCTCGTCGAGCACGTGGCAGCCGAGCGCCACGTCGACGCCGAGCGTGCGCAGCCAGGCACACCCGGCGTCGAGCCAGTCACACGGAACCGGTCCGCTCGGGGCGACCACGGCGACCCGGTCACCGGGCCGGAGTGCAGGAGGGCGAAGCGGCACAGCGCCTCAGCCTAGCCGTCGGACTTCGGCGCCTCGCCGTTCTTGGTCCGCACCAACACCTCCACCTGCAGCACCCCGACGCTGACGGCACCGCCCGACCCGTTCTGGTCGCGCTGCGCGGGCACCGTCGTAGTGACCGCCTCCTCGCCGTCGACGCTCGTCACCACGGTGACCGGCTGGGCACCGTCGGACGGCTCGGCACCGAGGTCGGCCATGGTCGGCTCGGTGCTCGGCTCCGGACCCGCCGTCGCCGCACGCTTCTCGCTGTGCTTGCCGCGGCCCTCCTTCGCGAGCCGCCGCCGCTCGGCGAAGCCCTCCACCATGGTGTAGAGCGTCGGCACAAGCACCAGCGTCAGCAGCGTGGACGTCACCAGGCCGCCGATCACCACGATCGCCAGCGGCTGCGAGATGAACACCCCACCGCCGGTGAGCCCGAACGCCATCGGCAGCAGCGCGCAGATCGTCGCCAGGGCCGTCATGAGGATCGGCCGCAGCCGTCGTCTGGAGCCCTCGACCACGGCGTCGCGGACACTCATCGCCTGCCGCCGGTACTGGTTCACCAGGTCGATGAGCACGATCGCGTTGGTCACCACGATCCCGATCAGCATCAGCATGCCGATCAGCCCGGGCACGCCGAGCGCGATGTCGGTGGCGATCAGCAGCCCGATGGCGCCGGTCGCCGCGAACGGCACCGACACGAGCAGGATGAACGGCTGCACGATGCTGCGGAACGTCGCGACCATGATGATGAACACGATGAGGATCGCGGCCAGCAACGCGGTGAGCATCTGCTGGAACGCGTCCTCCTGCTCCTGGCTGACGCCGCCGAGCTCCCAGCTCGCGCCGTCCGGCAGGTCCAGGTCGTTCAGCCGCTCCTGCACGTCGGTGCTCACCGCTCCGGTGTTGTCGCCGAGCGGCGTGGCCGTGACCGTCGCGGTGCGTTCCCCGTCGGTGCGGGTGATCTCGGCAGCCCGCTCCACCTCGGTGACCTCCGCCACCCGCTTCACCTTGACGGTGCCGCCGGCCGGGCTGGCGACCTCGAAGTTACGCACCTCGGCGAGGGTCTTCGGCGCCTCGGTGGCGCGGACGAGCACGTCGCGTTCCTCGTTGTCGATCAGCACCGTCGCCTGCTGCTCGCCCTCGAACGCCTGCCTGATCGCCTGGCCGACCTGCGCCTCGGACAGGCCACGCTCGGCCGCCTCGGCCTGGTCCACGTCGACCTGGATGGTCGGCAGGTCGGTCGCGAGGTTGCTGCCGACGTCGGTGGTGTCCGGCGCCTCGTCGACGGCGTCCTCGACCTCCCTGGTGGCCGTCTCGAGGGTGTCCTCGTCCCCGGCGTGCACGGTGACCTCGATGCCGCTCGACCCACCTTCGGGCCCGGTGGCGTCGGACAGCTCGAGCTCGCCGGCGCCGCTGATGTCGTCGAGCCGGTCCCGCAGCCGGTCCTTGAACGCCTCCTGGTCGGCGTCCTTGTCGCTGGTGATGTTGAACGTCGCGGTGTTCGTGCCGCCGGTGCCGCCGAAGCCGAAGTCGTCGACCGAGCCGACCGTCACCTGGTACGTGTCCATGTGCTTCAGGTCGTCGAGCATGTCCTCGACCTCCTGCGCGGCGTCGTTCGTACGTGCCAGCGACGCACCCTCGGGCATCGTCTGGTTTACCTGGTAGTAGTTCTGCCCCATCGAGCCGAGGAAGTTGGTCTGCAGGTACGGCACGCCGCCGATGGTCACGCCGAACACCACGACCCCGGCAAGCAACGTGACGATCCGATGCCTCGTCGCCCAGGTGATGACCGGCACGTACACCCGCTGCAGCGGGCTGCGGCGTTCGTTGGCCAGCGCCGCTTCCTCGACCCGCGCGCGCTCCTCGGGCGTCGCCGCGCTCGGCTTCATGAACCAGTACGCGAGCACCGGGATGATGGTGAGCGAGACCAGCAGCGAGGCCAGCAACGCGATCGTCACCGTCACCCCGAACGGCCGGAACATCTCGCCGACCTGGCCGCCGACGAACGCGATCGGCAGGAACACACCGACCGTGGTCAGCGTGGACGCCGTCACCGCCCCGGCCACCTCCCGTACGCCGGTGAGGATGGCGTCGCGTTTCTCCTCGCCGTAGCCCAGATGCCGTTTGATGTTCTCCAGCACCACGATCGAGTCGTCGACCACCCGGCCGACGGCCACCGTCAACGCGCCGAGCGTCAGGATGTTGAACGAGTAGCCGCCCGCGTAGAGGCTCGACACCGCGACGAGCAGCGAGAGCGGGATGGACAACGCGGTGACGATGGTGGACCGCAGCGACAGCAGGAAGACGAGGATCACCACGACCGCGAAGACCACGCCGATGCCGCCCTCGGTGGCGAGGCCCTCGATGGACTCCTCGATGAACGGCGACTGGTCGAAGACGACCGTGAGCTTCGCGTCCGCCCCGATCTTCTCCTCGATGTCGTCGAGCTCGTGCTCCGCGGCGTCCACGGTGTTCGCGTCGCTGGTCTTCGTCACCATCAGGCCGAGCGTGCGTACGCCGTCGGTCCGCGTGATCGACGCCGTCGGCTCCAGCTGCGCCTTGACCGACGCGATCTCCCGCAGCTCCACCGGCTCCGGCCGCGGCACCGGCTGCCCCGGCACCGGCTCGGCGTCGGGCGCCGCCGGCATCATGGTCAGCTTGCGCAGGTCGGCGACGGAGTCGAACTTCTGCCCGACCTCGACCGACCGGGTCTTGCCGTCCTGGGTCAGCTCACCACCGGGGATACTGACCCCGTTGGCCTCGAGCGTCTGCCTCACCGTCTCGGCGGAGATGTCCTTCTCGGCCATCTCGTCCTTGTCCAGGGTGACCATGACGCGCTCTGCCCTGGCGCCGGTCACCTGCACGTCGCGTACCCCGTCGAGGCCGCGCAGGTCGGCGACCGCGTGGTCGTCCAGCCGCTGCGCCAACGTGCGCTCGTCGAGGTCGGCGGACGCCGCGATGAGGAGCACAGGGATGTCGTCGGTGGTGCCCGACTGCACCTGTGGTCGACGTCGTCAGGCAGCTCGCCGCTGATCCGGTTGAGCGCCTCGTCCAGGTCGTTGGTCGCCTGGTCGATGTCCGTGCCGTAGTCGAACTCCGCCTGCACCATGGACATGCCGTTGGTGGACGTCGAGGTGCGCGACTCGAGGCCGTCGACACTGCTGATCGCCTGCTCGACCTTCTCGGTCACCTCGCGCTCGACGATCTGCGGCGAGGCACCGGGGTATGGTCGCGCTCGGCAGTGCCAGCGAGGGAATCAGCTCCTGCTTCGTGGCGAACGTCGCGAACACGCCGAACACGATGATCGCCAGCGACGCCAACGCCACGACCGCGCGGTTGGCGAGACTCAGCTGGGCCAGCTTGAACATGCAGGTCTTCTCTTCCTAGCGGGGTGACCTAGGTGACGCTAGTGATCACCGGGCGCCGCGGCGTCTGCACTGAGAAGGAATGCCTGGACACCGGTGTACAACCCTGGGAGTACATCGGTGTGCATCGGCTTACGCACGTGTCGGGATGCCGGACACGAACGGTGGCCATACCCTGACCACGTGGTCACACAGTCGAGACCGGGTCGCTCCCTGCGCGGTCGAGCGAGGGACGCCGTCCTCCTGCCCGTGCTCGCCGCCATCTGCGCCGCGCCGTACGTGCTGCCGCCCCGGGCCTTCGACCAGCGGCACCCGGACAAATTCGACCCGCCGTTCGAGGTCGCGCAGTGGACGGTCGCCCTGCCCATCCTCGCGATCGGGTTGCTGCTCACGCGCCGGCAGTACCCGCGGACGACGCTCGCCGCGGTGGTCGGCCTCGCCGTCGTCGCGGTCAGCGTGAACGGGGCGGTCCTGACGATGGCGCTGCCGGTGATGGTCGCGCTGTTCAACCTCGCGCTGCGTACGGACCGGAAGACCTGGCTCGTCGCCGCGGGTATCACGGCCGCGGCCGTGACCCTCCCGATCGTGATCAGGTACCCGTCGATGTGGCCGCAGGTGTTCGGCATCGTGTTCTGGGTGGCGCTGCCGCCGGCCATCGCCGAGGCCGTACGTAACCGCCGCGCGTACCTCGCCGAGGTGGTGGAGCGGGCCAGGCGGGCGGAGGAGACCAAGGAGCAGGAGGCCAGGCGGCAGGTCGCCGAGGAGCGGATCAGGATCGCCAGGGACCTGCACGACATCCTGGCGCACACCATCGCCGTCATCAACGTGCAGTCCGGCGTCGCCGCACACGTCATCGACGGCGACACCGAGCAGGCGCGGCAGGCGCTCGTCCACATCAACGACGCCAGCGACACCGCGCTCCAGGAGCTCCGCACGATGCTCGACGTGCTGCGGCAGGACGGCGACCAGACCGCGCCGACCAGGCCGGCCCCGACGCTGCGCGACCTCGACGAGCTCGTCGACGGCCTGCGCGCCTCGGGCGTGGCGATCACCGTGCAGACCACAGGCGACCTGGACGAGCCGGCCACCGAGGTCGGCGTGGTGGCGTACCGGGTGCTGCAGGAGGCCCTGACCAACGTGCTCAAACACGCACGCGCGAGCGCGGTGCAGGTACGCGCGACGGTGGACGGCGACGGCGTGGACCTGGAGGTCGCCGACGACGGCGTCGGGTCACCAGACCCGCCACCGGTCGGGCACGGCCGGATGGGGATGCGCGAGCGCGTGCACTCCGTGGGCGGCACCGTGCAGGACGGACCCGTTGCGGGCGGTTACCGGGTCACCGCACAGCTACCGTCGACGACCTCGAGGAGCAGGCGATGACCATCCGGGTGCTACTCGTGGACGACCAGGAGCTGGTGCGTGCCGGCTTCCGGGT
>WHTA01000143.1 GCA_009379825.1 Streptosporangiales bacterium | reverse complement strand
GGTACCGACCTCCTGGGCGAGCACCACGTGCTTCCACTCCTCGGCCAGGAACGTGGCGCTGTACGGCACACCGAGCCGGTCGATCAGCTCCGCCCAGAGCTTGCGCAGCTGAGCGTCGTCGATGATCTTCGGGTTCCCGTGCCGCTGCCGGAACACCTCGTGCGCAACCTGGTCGATGTGCCGCACCGAGATCCGATCGCGCACCTCGGCCGACTCGACGAGGAGGTCCACACCCGCCTGCAACGACGCCGCCAACGTCGAGGTGAAGGTGGTGAGCAGGACGGGGCCTTCGCCCACCGCCGCGAGATGTCTGGCTCGATGCATCGCGACCACCGTCTTGCCCGTGCCCGGGCCTCCCGTGACGCGGGCGGGTCCGCTGAAGTCGCCGTGCGCCACCTGGTACTGCACCGGGTGCAGTGCGACACGCCACAGGTCGAACGGCCTGCGCAACATCTCCAGCAGCTCTTGGGGGCCGTCGACGAGGAGTATTCGGTCGGGGCTGCGGCGGATCGCGGCCAGCAGGTCGTCGGGGTCGAACGAGTCATCCGGTTCACCGGCACCGAGCTCGGCCCAGATGTCGTCCAGCGCAACGTGCGCGGCCAGCCCTATCAGCACCTGCCACTGGATCTCGGGCAGGAAGCCGTGGGCCGCCTCGAGCTGTGCGTCGTCGGTGAGTGCCCTGGCGAACCGGCGAACGTCGTCATCGATCCGGAACCTGTCGAAGACGTCGTCAGTGACGTGGTCGAGCAGCCGGCCGGCGCTCTCCGGCTGCAGCTTCGCCAGCGAGGGCGTCACCTCTTCGATCGTCGCGGCATCCCTGAACTCGACCCGCCCGACTGCCGGGTTCACCGACACGACGTGGCGACGTGCCCACTCGTAGGCGTCGTCGTGCGGCAGCACCTTCACGAGCGTGAAGAGATCGTCCCCTTCGGGTATCAGCACGATGCCGCGGTAGAAGCGGTCGATGCGGACCGACCTGAGCCGGTTGTCCCGTGCGCCAGCGATCTTCTCCAGGTGCCCGCCGGTGGACTTCACGCCGTCGAACTTGCGGATCGCGGCAACCGTCCGCTCACGCACCTTGGGCTCCAGCTTTGGGTAGTCGCGGCGCGCGAACTCGATGTCGAACCCCAACGTACTCATCGTGCCTCCTCTACCCCTGCGCGCAGGTTCTCCAGGTCGCTGCGGACGTCTGTGCCGATCGATTCGTCGAGCCCTGGAACGCGGCCGATGTCGTCCAGCAGTGCGCGCAGCCGGCGTTCGGCGTCCTGCCATCTCCCCATGCCCAGCTCGAGCAGGGCGATCTGGCGCCGCAACATGTATGGCCGCGGGTCGTCCGCGGCGAGCACGGACGTCTCGTCCGCCAGTAGCCCGGTGAGCCTGTCCAGAGCGGCGATGGGCTCACCCGACAACGCGAGGCAGCTGGCCTCCTGCTGCCTGCACCGAAAACCCGCCGTGGTGTCGACCGGTCGCAGCCGGGCGAGGTCGGCGGTCAGCACGCGGAACAACCCTGCGGCTCGACTGTAGGCGCCATCGGCGAAGAGCGCCTCGGCCAGATCCACCCTGAGGTCGACGAGGTCGGGGTGATCCTCCTCTACCGCCCGGGTGAGGTCGTCGAGGGTCGCCTGGAGGAGGCCCGCCGCGCGATCGCCGCTGCGTCGGCGCAGCAGCTCCGCCGCCTCCGTACGCGCCGTCGTCACGGTCGCGACCAGGTCCGCATTCCTGCGGTCCTCGGGCAGCACTGCCACGCGGGCCACGGCGGCGGCGTACAGCCGCATCGGGTCGAGAGGGTCGCCCCGGGCCGGGTCCCCGGTCGCGAACGGGAGCAACGCGCGCGTCACCCCCTCGGCGTCGGTGGGGCGGTCCCGCGGGTCCTTCGCCAGCAGCTGGAGGCAGAGCCGGTCGACGGCCGCCGGCACGCAACCGCGGAGCTGTCTCGGCGACGGCGGAAGGTGCTCGACCTGGCGGGCCAGTGTTTCGTGCTCGGTGTCGGCGCGGAACGCTTGGCGACCGGTGAGCAGCTCGTACAACACGCAGCCAACCGCATAGAGATCGCCCCGCGCGCCGCTGCCCCCACCTGCCACCCGCTCCGGTGGCAGGTACGCGGGAGTGCCCGCGCCGTCCTCGACCCACGCTGGATCGTCAAGGGCGACGGCGAGACCGAAGTCCATGACCTTGACGGTGCCGTCTGGGCAGAGCATCACGTTCGACGGCTTGAGGTCACGATGCACGAGCCCCGCCCGGTGCGCGGCGGCGAGGACTGCACAGGCCTGGGCGACGATCGAGGCGGCCAGGCCGACTGCCACCGGACCACCGTGCGCGACCAGTTGCTCCACCGTCGTGCCAGCGACCCGTTGCATGACGACGTACGGTCGGCCGTCGTCGACGGTGCCGACGTCGAAGACGGCGGGGACGCCCGGATGTTCGAGCCTGGCGGTGATCCGCGACTCCCGGACGAAGCGCTCGGTCAGCTCACGGTCGTGTGCCCCACCTGGCAGCCGTGGGAACTTCACCGCGACGGGGCGATCCAGTTTGACGTCGTGGCCGAACCAGACCTCACCCATTCCGCCGCGGGCGACCGGCGGCGACGACAGGCGATAGCGACCGCCGCCCAGAATCTGCTCCGTCACCATGGCCTCCCCCGAGTCCGTGACCGCCGACGCTACACGTTGCCGCGGACACATTCGGATCCTTCACCGCAACGGGCGGAGCGGGACCGATCAGAACAGCGGGGAGTAACTCCGCTGGAGACGAACCAGCTCACCGGAGGCCTGCAGCGCCGCCACGTGCTCAGCCGCCCGGACCGGTGCGGTGCCGCCGCGCACGAGCAGGCCCGCCTCGATGCTCGTGGCGATGCCGGACTGGGTGAGGTTCGCGCTGGAGACGAGCAGGACCCTCCGGTCGGCCACCGCGACCTTCGCGTGCATCTTGGCCTTCCCCGCCGGCCGCCGCGACGACGGCCAGTGCCACAGCTCGACCTTCGGCAGTCCGCCGAACGCTGCGGCGGGCTCGTTGCCGCTGAGCGCGCTTCCGGCGCCGGTCAGCGTCTCGACCACGACCTGTACCCGCACGCCTCGCTCGACGGCGTCACCCAGCACCTCGACCAGAGGCGGGTACGGCTTCGCCGAGTAGGTCAGCAGGACCAGCTCGTGAACGGCTTGCCTGGCGATGTCGACCAGGACCTGCGCGGTCGCGCGGACCGGCACTTGATGGGTGCTGGGGCCGCTCCACACCGACTCGACCCTTGCCGCGCCGGTGTGCCGGTACCCGGCCGCGACGCCGCGCAGATACGCGGCGACCTCCGTGTCCGGGATCGCCTCGTCGCGTGCCGCCCGCAACAGTGCCTCTGCCGCGTCGCGTTCACCGGGCCCGGACGCGGCGACGGGGACCGGAACGACGGAGTCGCCAACTCTCGCGGCGACGGCCACCAATCGGTCGGCGCCCCACGTCTCGACGAACTCGGCAACGCGGCGGACGAACGGCCCCGCCGACAGGTCGCTCACGGAATCGCCTGGTACAGCGCGAGGTCGGAGTTGTCACCGACCGGGACGACGAACCGGCGGTCGAGGAAACGGTTGCCTCGCTCGCAGGTGGTCTCGGAGACGAACAAGCACACGTGGCAGGCAGCCCCGTGCAGGAAGTCGTCGGTGCCCTGCGGCAGTCGCTCGGCGCACAGCGGGTCGGACGAGCAGTGCCGCGCCTCGGCGAGCGCACGGGTGGTCAGCCGGGTGAGCGGCTCCGGCTCCGCCAGCGCGACCAGGCCGCCGAGCGTGCCTTCCGCGTCGGGCACCGCGGTGTAGATGAGGATGCCGCCGCGGGGGTCCTCCTCGTCACCGGCGTAGATCCGCTCGGACAGGCTCGCGGAGTTGTACCCGCACTCCAACGCGATAGTGCGGATCAGCAGGTGCGACAGCGTGTGTAGGGCGTAGAACCGAGCACCTGGCCAATGCTTCATCCAGTCCGGTGACCCGGGCACCCGGCCGGAGTAGCGGTTCCGCCGGAACTGGGCGTACGCGGCGCGGTGCCGCGTCATCGCGTCGGAGTCGCCGACCCGTTTCTCCCAGTCGGTCAGGAGCGTCTCGTCGACTCGCAGGAAGATCCCTTCGCCACGGACCTCGCTCGCCGGCAGCCAGGTCGGCGTGTCCCGGGTGAGCCGGACCCGCTCGACCAGGGTCGGGTCGTCGGGATCCGGCGCGTCCAGCCGGGTGAAGCCGACCAGTGCGCGCACCTCCCGCAGCCGCTCTACCAGGACCACGTCGGCATAGACGTTCTTTAGCGGGCCGGGGACGCCGACCGGGTCGCGCCGCAGCGTCAGGGCGTCGCTGGTGACCTCCTCACCGGAGCTGAGGATCTGCCACTCCGGCGACCGCAGGTCGGGGTAGCCCTCGGCCGTCTCGGTCTCTTCCTGCAGATCGACCCGGTGCCGTTCGATCGCGGCCCACCACTCATCGTCGTTCCACCGGGCGAACTCGGTCAGCCCGGCCACCTGGTCACGTCCGTAAGGGAGCATGTTCTTCGGCAGGCCCACCAACTTGTCCCAGTGCTTGGCCACCAGATCGGCCAGCTCACCGCCCGAGGTCTTGGGGACGTCGAGGGTGGAGAGCGTCTGCGCGAACCACTGGTTGGATGCGCCGACGACGAGCAGCATCGGATGCTGGTCGCACTCGCCGTAGGTGCCGAGGTGCGAATGCCTGCCGCGGCACCCCGGTAGGGTCTCCTCGCCGCGCCGGCCCTGAGCGTCGCGGATGTTGCGCCTCTTCCCGCAGTGCGTGCACTCGACATCGACGTTGGCGCCGACGTTGCCGCTGCGGTCGTGCATGCGCAGCTGTGGGTTCGGTGTGCCATCATCGCAGTCCGGCGACCGATGCACGAACATGACGTAGGGGAAGTCGTCGAGATGGCCGTTGGCGCAGCACACCATGAACCGCGCCGTGACGGCGAGCGGCGGCGTCTTGGACTTGCCGCAGTTCTGGTGCACGAACCGCGCGTCCTGGGTGCGGCGGGCCAGCTCGTTCTGGAAGCCGAAGGCCTGCGACTCGACGTTGCCGAGCTGGTTGCATGCCGTGCAGCGCAGCCACCGGGGGAACGGCGCGACCGGCACGCCCACCCGCAGTGCCGCGTCGTTCGGGTCGGTGTCGCTGCCGGGCCGCCAGGGGGCGTGGCGGAGCTCCTTCAGCTGGGGCGCCTCGGTGAAGGACCGGACAGCGGCGAGCAGCCGTGGCTCGACGATCGAGGTGCGCTCGCCGCCTACGTTGCTGTAGTCCCAGAAGTCGAGGCCGCGCACGATCACGGAGAAGTTCGGCAGGTCGACGAGTGCGCCCACGCCGCTGGTGAACATCAAGTGGCTGGGGCGCACGGTGCCGACGCGCCTGCGGTACCCGGCGCTCACTGCTCGTCTCCCCGCTGGTCGCTCTCCTCGCCGGCCGCGTCACCGGTCGGCGGGCTGGAAGTGGCGAAGGACCAGGGCCGCGCGTCGAACTCCGGCAGGTAGATCCCGTCGCCGCCGTCGACGAGCAAGTTGACCTCGTGCTCCGTCTCGCGCATCGAATAACCGGCGGTGCGGTCGGACCAGGCACCATTGCCGGCCGGCTCCAAGAACCCGCGGGCCGGGTGCTTGCCCGTCTGGTTGGCGTACCCGAGCTGCCCTTCGATGCCCTGCCATCGCTTCCACACGTCGACGAGGCGGCGGATCCGCTCACCGAAGTACTGCTCGCCCCTGGCACCGTCGACGGCCGCGGCCCGAGCAAGCAGGCGGTGCACGACCCCCCGCACGGCGGGGCCGTCGAGCGGCACCTGCGCGGCGGCCTGGTTGTCGGAGTACTCCTCCTCGATCTGCCGCACGGCCGCGACGAAGGTGGCGGCGGTGCCGCGGTCGAGCGCCCGCCGCGTGTACGGCGTGACCGACAGTGCTTCGACCTGACGGTAGAAGGTCGCGTGATAGTGGGCGAAGTCCTCGTAGTGGGCGAGGTCGCGCGGCCTGGTCCAGTTGTAGAGGGTCAGGACGAGACCGGGCCGGCCGCGGTCACGCCCGACGCGCGACGACGCCTGGATGTACTCGGCGGTGTTCTTCGGCTGCCCGGTGACCACCATCAGCCCGAACCTGGCGACGTCGACACCGACCTGCAGCATCGAGGTGGCCAGGACCACGTCGATCGGTGTGTGCGCCGGCTGGTCGGTACGGTCGTAGTACCGCTTGACCAGCGGGTGATAGTCGACCCGGTCCTTGCTGCGCGACGACTTGCCCCGGTTGGCCCTGCCCACCTCGCGCGTGTTGTCCCGGATGGCGATGCGGCGCACGCTGGTGTCCAGCTCCGGCTCGAACGGGACCTCGAGGCGTTTCAGTACCGCGCTGATGTCGCCGGAGGAGATGCGCGAGGTGAGCTCGCTCGCCTCCAGCAGCCTGCCGCGCCCGACCTGCCGCGCGACCATTCCCCGCCTGCCCCGGCGTTGCATGCGGATGACCACATCGTCGTCGAGGTAGCGGCGCATGCCGGCCAGCTCCCTGATCGCGTTGAAATACGCGACGACGGTGTGGTACGGGTCGGCGGCCGCGCCGTGCCTGTCGTACATCTGCTGCCCAGCCGCGAGCAGCGACTCCATCAGCTGGATCTCCGCGGACTTGAACCGCACGCCGTGCGCGCAGACGCCGAGGTAGCGGCGGCCCGGCGACTGCTCGGTCGGCTCGACCTGCCGGGAGAAGAAGGTGTCGCGCACGTCGAGCACCTGGGGCGGGAAGATCGCCAGGTCGCGGGCGAAGACTCCGAGCACCTGCTCCTTGGCGCGCTTGGTGGTCGCAGTGGAGGCGACGATCTTCGGCCCGGCGTCGTGTCCGCTGACGGGCCGCCACCGGCACAGCTCGTCGACGGCGGCCTCGAACAGGCCGACCATGGTGCCGAGCGCGCC
>WHTA01000142.1 GCA_009379825.1 Streptosporangiales bacterium | reverse complement strand
GCACCCGCTCCGAGGGCAGGCGATCGCCAGGCTCGTAGCCACCGTGCTCGATGAGCTGGGTGAGCTCCTCGCGTACGGCGGTGAAGACGTCAACCTGCCGCAGGGAGACGATGCGGAATGCTCGGTCGCTGCCGGTCACGGCTTCTACAGTACAGGCGGGCTTCCGCGGGCGCACCGGCTAGTCGAACAACCAGCACGGGAGCTGGACCGCAGTTTATGGGCACATGAAGAGCCTGTTGCACAAAGGCGACTTCGCGCAGAGCGGCCGCAGGATCTTCGGTGAGGTCTCCGGCAACGAGGTGGGATCGGTCCGCAAGCGCCAGTTTTGGGTACATTGTGGCGGTTCATCGAAGGCCCTGAGGTGTCCTCGCCGGAAGATATCCGGTGCTCCGGTCACCATCTTCCTTTGTGCAACAGGCTCCATCGTGCGCTCCTTCCAGCGTGCCGAACCTCCCCGGCGCGACACCGGATCTCGGCATGCTCTCACCGACTACACGAACGGCGACGGGCCAGCTCGACGGCCTCGACGCCCACAGCTACCGCAGCCCACCGACAGCGCCCCGTAGGCTCGGTCCCGAGGATTGGAGGACGCCGTGCCGAAACGCGACCGGTCGCTGATGGAACAGGCACACCGTGCCATCAAGGACCTCATCCTCACCGTGCAGTTGCGTCCGGGCGAGCAGCTCGACGACATCCAGCTCGCGGCCGCCCTCGGCTTCAGCCGCACGCCGGTACGGGAGGCGCTGTTCCAGCTCGGCTCGGACGGCCTCGTGACCGTCGGCACCCGGGGCGGCTTCATGGTCCGGCCGTTGGATCTCTTCGACGTCGGCCAGCTGTTCGAGGCACACGTCGTGGTGGCACGTTCGACCGCCCGGCTGCTCGCCGTACGCGCGACCGACGCGGACCTCGCCGACCTGGACACCGCTACCAAGGCGGTCAACGCGGCCATCGCACGCCGGCACCCGGCGAGCATCGCCGCGACCAACGCGCAGCTGCACCGCCGGGAGGCCGAGGCGGCGCGCAACGAGCACCTCAAACGGCTCGCCTGGTCGGTGTTCGACCAGGGACAGCGGCTGGCCTTCCTGTGCTTCGGCGGTGACACCACTCAGTACGACGACGAGCTCGACGAACACTTCACGCGCGTCACGCACGACCACGAGGAGTTCCTCGACGCGATCCGGTCCCGCGACCCCGACCGCGCCGAGGACGTCGCGGCACGACACGTACGGCTGTTCCGCACTCGAACGCTGAGCTTCCTCTCGACCACACCCGTCGAGGGGCTGCGTCTGGACACCGAACTGGTGTCCGAGCCCGCCGACGTGTGGCGGCAGGTCCCCCGCTCCTGACGATTCGGCGGTTCCGCGCCGCCCGAGCCTGTTGTAGGCTCCGTAGGAATATCATTCGTATACCAACGCCGAGCGGGGGCCCTGCAACCAGCGGAGGTCAGCACCCGATGACTGAGAAACAGCAGGTCATGGCCCAGGAGGTCACCGAGAAGGACGCGCGGCGGGCACTGGCGGCCGCCGGCATCGGCTGGGGGCTGGACGGCCTCACCTGGACCATGTACGCGTTCGCGCTCACCGCCGTCATGCCGGTGCTCGGCATCTCCGAGGGCGCCGCCGGCTGGATCACCGCGGTGAGCATCGGCGCGTCCGCTGTCGGCGGCGTGGTCTGCGGATCGCTCGCCGACCGCTTCGGGCGGGTGCGGGTGTTGACCTGGGTCATCGTCGGTTACTGCGTCTTCACCGCGCTCACCGCGACCGCACAGGACCTCACCCAGTTCGCGTTCTGGCGGGTCCTGGAGGGCTTCACCTTCGGCGGGGAGTGGGCGGTCGGCGCCGCGCTCATCGCCGAGTACGCGGCGCCGCACCGCCGCGGACGGGTGCTTGCCTTCGTACAGAGCTGCTACGCGATCGGCTGGGCAATCTCCACCGGGCTCTACCTCGTCGTCTTCTCGCTCGCGCCGGAGAACGTCGCCTGGCGCTACCTGTTCCTCGTCGGGGTCGTCCCCGCCGTCGCCGCGTTCGTCATCAGGCGCACGACCCGCGACCGGGTGCAGGTGGCGCCCAAACGCCGCGAGCCCTTCGGGCAGCTGTTCCAGCGGCAGACCATCAAGACCACCGTGCTCGCGACCGGGGTCGGACTCGGCATCCAGGGCATCTACTACTCGGTGTTCGTGTTCATGCCGCTGTTCCTGCGCTCCGAGCGCGGGCTGAGCGTCATCGGCACGGCCACGTACACCTGGGTGGTGATCGTCGGTTCGTTCCTCGGTTACGTCGCCTCGGGCTTCGTCCACGACACGATCGGACGCAGGCCGACGTTCACCTTGTTCTTCGCCGGCTCGGCCGGGGCGATCGCCCTGTTCGTCTTCACCCCCGTCGTACGCCCTGAACTGGGGTATGTGATCAGCTTCCTGCTCGGTTTCTTCGCCTCCGGCCAGGCCGGTGGTATGGGGGCCTACCTCGCGGAGCTCTTCCCCACCCACGTGCGGGCGAGCGGACAGGGCTTCGCCTACAACGTCGGCCGCGGCGTTGCCGGGTTCGGCCCGTTGACCATCGGGGTATTGGCCGCGGGAATCGGTTTCGGCGCCGCGATCGCGTGGGTGGGTTTCGTCGCCGCCGCAGTCGGCATCTTGACCGTGTGGTCGTTGCCCGAAACGAAGGCCAGGAACATCCTCAAGGACGTCGTATCCGCCGACCAAGGGAGCAGATGAGCGAGGCGGGTGGTCCGGCCCGGGTCGCGATCGACACCGGCGGAACCTTCACTGACGTCGCATTCCGCGGCACCGACGGCAGGATGACGGTACAGAAGGTGCCGTCGCGTCCGTCCGCACCCGACGAGGCGGTGCTCGCCGGACTGCACAGGGCCTGTGCGGCGACCGGCGTGGCAGCCAGCGAGGTCGGCAGGCTCGTCCACGGCACCACGGTCGCGACGAACGCCTTGCTCACTCGCGGTGGCGCGCGGGTCGGTCTGGTTACCACCGCCGGCTTCCGCGACGTGCTCACCATCGGCTACCAGACTCGTCCCTCGCTGTACAACCCACTGGCCAGACACCCGGCTCCGCTGGTGCCACCGCGACACACCTGGGAAGTCGACGAGCGGGTGCTGGCCGACGGCAGTGTGCGCACACCGCTGTCGGCGGCCGAGGTCCACGCTCTCGCCGATTCGATCGAAGCGGCGGCACCGGACGTCGTCGTCGTCGCGTTCCTCAACAGCTACGTACGTCCCGACCACGAACGCGAATGCGCGCGTCTGCTGCGCGACGCCGGCGCCGCCCCCGTCGTCTTCGCCGCCACCGACGTCTCCGCGGAGATGCGCGAGTACGAACGGATCTCCACGGCCGTGCTGAACGGGTACGTCGAACCGGTGGTGGCCGGCTACGTCGGTCGGCTCGAATCGCGGCTGCGCGAGGACGGGCTCGCCGGCGGGCTGTGGATCATGCAGTCCAACGGCGGCCTGATGAACGCCGCGGCCGTGCGCCGGCAGAGCGTGCGGACGATCCTCTCCGGCCTGGCCGGCGGCGTGATCGGCGCCGCCCGGTGGGCGCACGATCTCGGGCTGGCGAAGGCGGTCAGCCTCGACATCGGGGGTACGAGCACCGATATCGCGTTGATCAGGGACGGCAAGCCGGACGAGGTGACGTCGGCGGAGGTCGACGGCTTCCCCATGCGGTTGCCCGCCGTGGACGTCCACACCATCGGCGCCGGCGGCGGGTCGATCGCGTGGCGAGATGCCGGGGGCGGGCTGCGCGTCGGGCCGCACTCGGCCGGCGCCGATCCCGGACCGGTCTCGTACGGCCGCGGCGGCGACCGCACGACGGTCACCGACGCACATCTGCTGCTCGGCCGCCTGGGCACCGAGTTGCTCGACGGCGAGCTGACCCTCGACCTGGCGGCGGCGCGCAAGCAACTGGCGGTCCTCGCGGCGGATCTCGGGCTGTCGGCGGAAGAGACCGCGGCCGGCGTGCTCCGAGTGGCCAACGCGGCCATCGCGCGCGGCATCCGCGCCGTGAGCGTCGAGCGCGGCGTGGACGTCCGCGACTGCACGCTCATCGCGTTCGGCGGCGCCGGACCACTCCATGGTGCCGAGTTGTTGCACGAGCTAGGCATGCGCACGGCGGTCGTTCCTCCACACCCCGGGATCGCCTCGGCCGTCGGCATGCTCGACGCGCCGGTCCGGCACGACTTCGCCGCTGCCGCGAGCGCGAGCTCGGCCGCCGAGCTACCGAACACCCGGCGGGTGTTGGACGCCCTGGCCGCCGACGCGCTGGCCTTCATGGCCGAGTCGGAGGCGCTGCCCGAAACCGACGTCGAACTGTCGCGAGGAGTGGACGCGCGCTACCTCGGCCAGAGCTACGAGCTCACCATCGCCTGGCGGGACGACTTCGACGAGCTGCGGACGGCGTTCGACGCCGCCCACCTCGAGCGGTACGGTTTCGCCGACGACGACGCCACGCTGGAGATTGTCGCCGTCCGGGTGACCGCCACCGCACCCATGGCGGAGAGTACGACCGAGGAACGGACACCGCCGTCCGCCGCGGCCGCTCCGGAGCGGTACCGCACCGCGTACATCGCCGGAGACTGGCACGAGACGCCGGTCTACCGCCGCGACGCATTGCCGATCGACACTCCGTTGGCCGGCCCGCTCATCGTGGAGCAGTTGGACAGCACCGTGGTCGTCGCGGCCGGGCAACGGTGCACCGCCGACGCGGACGGGTTCCTGCGCATCGAAGCGGAGGGAACATGACGGACCAGTCCGCGCGACACGCCACCCGACTGGACCTGGTGGCCTTGGAGGTGGCCAGGCACCGGCTGGAATCGGTCGCGGAAGAAGTCGGCACGGCGCTCATCCGCACCTCGTACTCACCGAACATCAAGGACAGGCGCGACTGCTCCGCCGGCATCTACGCACCCGACGGGGAGCTGATCGCGCAAGCCGAACACATCCCACTCCACCTCGGGTTGATGCCGTCGCTGATCAACGCGGCGGTCGCCGACGTCGGCAGGTCACAGCTACGGCCGGGCGACGTGCTCATCACCAACAACCCGTACCTCGGCGGGTCCCATCTGCCCGACACCTGCGTCATCACGCCGGTGCACGACGGCGACGAACTGGTGGCGTTGGTCGCGAACATGGCCCACCACGTCGACGTGGGCGGGAGTACTCCGGGGTCGATGGCCGCCGACACGACCGAGATCTTCCAGGAGGGCATCAGGATCCCGCCGATGAAGCTGATCGCCGGCGGCCGGCCGCGCTCCGACGTACTACGGCTGCTGATGGCCAACGTCCGCACGCACGAGAAGACCCGGGGCGACCTGATGGCTCAGGTCGCCGCCAACGAGCTCGGTGCCCGTCGCCTCCGTGAGCTCGTCGCCGAGTGGGGTGTCCAGGGCCTGCACGAGGCATGTCTCGCGCTCGTCGAGTACGCGGAACGGCGCACCCGCGCGGCGCTGGCCGAGCTACCGGACGGCACCGGCACGTTCACCGACTACCTGGAGCACACCGGTACGCGTCGCGCGGACATCCCCATCGTGGCAACCGCCCGCAAGAACGGCGGCGAGCTCGACGTCGACCTCACCGCGTCCGCCGACCAGGTCGACGGCGCGGTGAACTGTTCTTCCGCCATCGCCGAGGCGTGCATCGCGTACGTGGTGAAGATGCTGACCGACCCGACGCTGCCGTCGAACGCCGGTCTGCTGCGCCCGATCACCGTCACCACGCGGCCGGGAAGCGTCGTATCGGCGCGGTTTCCCGCCCCGGTCGCGAACGGCAACACGCAGACGGCGCAGCGCATCGTCGACGTTCTCCTCGGTGCGTGCCAGGCGATCGTGCCCGGCCGGGTGCCCGCGGCGAGTAGCGGGAGCATGAGCATCGTCACGGTCGGCGGCCGGCACCCGCGTACCGGGGAGTACTTCTCCTACGTCGAGACCTACGGCGGCGGGCAAGGAGCGCATCCGCTCCTCGCCGGGGCGGACGCGGTGCACACCCACATGACGAACACCAGGAACACGCCGTGTGAGGTCATCGAGCGCGAGTACCCCCTGCTCGTGCGCAGGTACGAGGTCGCTCGTGACACCGGCGGCGCGGGCCGGCACCGCGGCGGGGCCGGCCTGATCAGAGAGCTCGAGCTCACCGAAGGCGAGGCCGTCACCGTGGTGGCCACCGCCAGGGTCGACCGGCAACCGTGGGGACTCGACGGTGGCGAGCCGGGCCGACCTGCGGTCGTGCGCGCGGTCCTCGACGGCGAGGAGGTCGAACTGCCCGCCATGTCGCGCCTGACGCTGTCAGCCGGCGACCGGGTACACATCCAGACCGCCGGCGGTGGTGGCTACGGCCTGGCCTAGCGGTCGGCGGCGAGGTGGGTGCGGACGGAAGTCAGGAGGGGCCGCCGGGTCGTCGGCGTAGAGGCGGACCGAGGTCACCTCGAGCGTCGCCTCGCGGCAGCCGGACGGTCAGCGGGCGGGTGAGGACCAGCTCCACCGCGTACTGGCTGGTGGCCACCACGTACAAGCGCTCGCCGACGACCTGCACAGAACGGCCGTCCTTCGTGCCACGTGCGGGACGCGCAGTGGTGATCGCGTCCCAGGGCACGAGTACGGCCAGCACGAGCAACGGGGGGAGGATGAACGCATGTGCGGTCGCTACGCCAACACCAAGGCCCGCGTCGACGTCGAGGCGCTCTACGGCGCCCGCCACGCGCGCGGCGAGGAGCTGCCGCCGAGCTGGAACGTGGCCCCGGCCGACCCGGTGTATGGCGTTGTCGACGCGCACAGCACTGCCGGTCCCGGCCGCGAGCTCGGTGTCTACCGTTGGGGTCTGGTGCCGTGGTTCATGAAGGACGCTAAGGCCGGCGCGCGGATGATCAACGCCCGCGGCGAGACGCTGCTCGACAAGCCGGCGTACCGGCAGGCCGCCGCGCAGCGCCGGCTGCTGTT
>WHTA01000141.1 GCA_009379825.1 Streptosporangiales bacterium | reverse complement strand
GGGATCGGGCGGACCATCGTGCCCCTCGGGCCACGCCCGGGATCGGGCGGACCATCGGGATCGGGCGGACCATCGTGCCCCTCGGGCCACGCCCGGGATCGGGCGGACCATCGTGCCCCTCGGGCCACGCCCGGGTCGTGCCGTTGGGCCTACCGGCGCGCCTGGGCCGCGCTGAGAGCCGGCCGCCGCCGCGGGCCGTGTCGAACGGCCGCCGACCCGCGCCGACTCGCCGCCCTGCGGCCGACCCGCCGCCCTGCGGCCGACTCGCCGCCCTGCGGCCGACCCGCCGACCCGCGCCGACCCGCCGCCCGCGGCTGACCGCCAACCCGCAGCTGACCGCCTCGTGGGCAGGCCACATGGCCGACTGCCAGGGGACTGGGTCAGGGCGCGTCGGTGCGGAGGAGGTCCCGCTCGGTTACTTCGACTATGCGCTCGGCGCGGTCTACGTAGCGCTCCAGGTCGTGCACGTGTAGCCGGCGCTTGGCTATGTAGAACAGCACCGTGCCCACCGGGACCTCGGCGTTCCAGGACGGGCTCAGGTTGAGCTGGGTGCCGATCTTGGTGGCCACGATGGTCGCGGCGTTCCACCGGCCGAGGGCTTGCTGGAACTCGCCGAAGGTGCGGTTGGGCAGGGGTGTCCGGCACGGTCAGCGAGTAGGTGTTGCGGTCGCTGTGGTTCATCAGCTCGGCGTAGACGCGGGACATCCCGACGTCCTGGAGCTCCTCGGTGAGGACCTCGACGGCGTGCCACTGCACGCAGTACGCCTTCTCCGCGACCTTCGAGACGGTACGCGCGTGCGCCTGGTCCTGCAGCGCCACGACCGTGTGCACGTCCGGGTTGGCGTAGTTGGCCGCCACGGTGACCTTCAACGCCTCGTCGTCGCGGCCGTCGACGAGGACCGCGGACGCGCCGGCGAGCGCGGCACGCCGCAGGACGTCGTCGTCGGTCAGGTTGCCGCGTACGAAGTGCACGTCCTCGCGGTGCGGCATCGGGTGTTCCTCGACCTGGTCCTCCCAGGCACAGACCACGATCTCGTGATGGTCCTCCGCGACGAGCCTGTCGATGATCCGTTCCGTGCGCCCGGGCGTGTAGCCGACGAGGGCGACGTGCCCGGAGAGCCGCAACTCTTGCTGCCCTCGCATCCGGAGTCCTTTCGCGTTGTCGATCATCTGGGCGACACGGGCGAAGAGCGTGGTGATGATGACGACGCCACCGATGATCACGTAGATGCCGACCAGGCGCCCGCCGACCGTCTCCGGGTAGTAGTCGCCGTACCCGACGGTGGCCGCCGTCACGATGAACCACCACCAGTAGACGTCCGGTTGGACGATCGGCTTGCCCGGTTCGGCCAGGGCCATCAGCGGCCAGCTGGTGAAGTACACGAACAGCAGCAGCTCGACCGGCAGCCCCCAGCTGATCCTGCGCTTGATCCGGTTGAACATGCGGAACAGGTACAACGGCATCCGCTGATGATTGGCCACGACAGCGGCCACCGCAAGCTTCGTACGCACACCCGGCGTTTCGTCCACCACGCTGATCTGCGCGCCAAGGCGAGCCATCTCAGGTGCTGACAGATGGTGGGTCCCTGGGCTAGCGTTCGTCCATCGGGTGTAGCGGCCTACGGTGAGCAGTGGCACCTGGAGGTGGTGACGTGTCAGTTGCCGTTCCACGGTGTTGCACCGTGGCGATCACCTGGCGGCCGGGCTCGGCGGGGCATTCCGGATTCGAAGCGCAGCGACGCTGGTCACGCCCGCGGCCCGCGCTTCGCATACCATCCGTCGAGCAATTGGATCAGTTCGGGGAGAAGGGGGATCGCTCGTGCAGATCGTTGTCAAGGGGCGCCACACCAAAGTGCCGGAGCGTTTTCGTCGGCACGTCAGCGACAAGCTGATCAAGGTGGAGCGGCTCGCCGAGCGTACAGATACCCTCGACGTCGTACTCACGAAGGAGCGGAACCCTCGGTTGGCCAGCCTCTCGGACCGAGTGGAGCTCACTGTCCGAGCTCCCGGGCCGGTCGTCCGCGCCGAGGCGCAGGCGCCCGACCCGTACTCAGCGTTCGACAGCGCATGGGACAAGTTGGAGGGGCGGCTCCGCAAGCTCAAGGACAAGCGCAAGATCCACCACAAGTCACGCACACCGGTCTCCGTATCGCAGGCGACCGCACTCAGGGCGGCGCCACTGGTGCCACACAGCAACAACGGGTCGATGCTGGACGCAGAACCCGCAACCGACGAGGACGACCAGCAGATCGTGCACGTAGAGATGGAAGGCGACGGGCCGCTCGTGGTCCGGGAGAAGGCGCACTCCGCCGGCCCGATGACGATCGACCAGGCGCTCTTCGCGATGGAGCTGGTCGGGCACGACTTCTACCTGTTCCGCGACACGGCGACCGGTAAGCCGAGCGTCGTCTACCGGCGGCGGGGATACGATTACGGCGTCATCCGGCTCGAGGAGGAGCGTGCGGGATAACGATCGCGGCGGTATGCCGATACTTCGGAAATGGTGAACCACCGGCCTGTGATGTCACGTGGTGCAGCGGACTCGGGTGCCGGCCTGGCTGAACCCATTCGGGTGCTGATCGTCGACGACCACGCGCTCTTCCGCAGGGGACTCGACCTGACCCTCTGCCAGGAAGACGACATCGAGGTCGTCGGCGAGGCATCCGATGGCACCGAGGCGGTACGCAAGGCCGTCGACCTGCTTCCGGACGTCGTGCTGCTCGATGTGCGCATGCCCAAGCGGCACGGCATCGAGGCGTGCTCGGCCATCCACGCGGAGGTGCCGAGCGCGAAGATCGTCATTCTCACGATCAGCGACGAGGAGGAGGACCTCTTCGACGCGGTCAAGGCCGGCGCGAACGGGTACCTGCTGAAGTCGATCCCGGTGGACGAGATCGCGTCGGCCGTACGCTCCGTGCACAGCGGCCAATCGTTGATCCCACCGTCGATGGCGTCGAAGTTGCTGACCGAGTTCGCGTCCATCGCCAACCGCGCGGACGGTGCGCGGCAGCTGCCCGTGCCGCGCCTGACCGAGCGGGAGATGGAGGTGCTGAAGCTGGTCGCGCGGGGGATGAGCAACCGCGACATCGCGACCGAGCTGACCATCTCGGAGAACACGGTGAAGAACCACGTCAGGAACATCCTGGACAAGCTGCAGCTGCACTCCCGGATGGAGGCCGCCCTCTACGCGGTGCGGGAGAAGCTCTTCGACGCCTGAGCGCCCGTGTCCCGGCCGGGGCGGGCACGTACGATCACCGCATGACGCCATCGATCGATGAAACACGTGCCGCCATCAGCAAGGTGATGCCCGAGGTCAGGACCGCACTGGAGGACCTGGTGCGGATACCGTCGGTCTCCGCGGACCCGCAGGCAGCGGACAAGGTGCTCGCTTCGGCCGGGTTCGCAGCCGTCATGTACCGCGACGCCGGAGCCGCCGAGGTCGAGATACTCCAGGTCGACGGCGGCCAGCCGGCCGTCGTGGCCAGCTGGCCGGCACCGGCCGGCGCGCCGACCGTCCTGCTCTACGCCCACCACGACGTGCAGCCGGTCGGCGACCGGTCCGCGTGGGCCAGCGAACCGTTCGAGCCGGTGGAGCGCGACGGCCGGCTGTACGGGCGCGGCACCGCGGACGACAAGGCAGGCGCCGCGGCCCATCTCGCGGTGCTGAAGGCGTTCGAGGGCCGGCCGCCGGTGGGGGTGACGGTGTTCCTCGAAGGTGAGGAGGAGCTGGGCAGCCCGACCATCGGGGCGTTCCTGGAGAAGTACCGGGAGCGGCTCGCGGCCGACGTCATCGTGCTTGCCGACTCGGCTAGCTGGGCGGTCGGCGTGCCTGCGCTGACCACGTCGCTGCGCGGGGTCGCGGAGTGCTACGTGGAGGTGCGCACTCTCGATTCCGCGGTGCACAGCGGGATGTGGGGCGGCGCGGTGCCCGACGCGCTCACCGCGTTGTGCAAGCTGCTCGGCACTTTGCACGACGAGGCCGGCGAGGTCGCGGTAGCCGGTCTGGCCAGCGGCGAGAGCGATCCGCTCGACCTCACCGAGGAGCGCGTACGCAGCGACGCCGGGACCGTCGAGGGAGTCGAGCTGCTCGGCGGTGGTGCGCTCACCTCGCGGATGTGGACGAAGCCGGCGGTGTCCGTACTCGCCATCGACGCGCCGCGGATCGCCGACGCGGTCAACATCCTGGTGCCCGTGGCCAAGGCGAAGGTCAGCCTGCGGGTCGCGCCGGGCGACGACGCGGACCGGGCGCGCGAGGCGTTGTGCCGGCACCTCGAGGAGCACGCGCCGTGGGGAGTGCAGGTGACGGCGGCGCCTGGTGAGTCTGGGCAGCCGTTCGCCGTGGACAGCGCTGGCGCCACCCACCAGCTGGCGAAGCAGGCGTTCGGCGCCGCGTGGGACCACCCGGTGGTGGACATCGGCATCGGCGGCTCGATCCCGTTCGTCGCGGCGTTCGCCGAGACGTTCCCCGAGGCCGACATCCTCGTGACCGCCGTCGCCGACCCGGACTCCGGCGCGCACGGCACCAACGAAAGCCTGCACCTCGGCGAGTTCGAACGTTACTGCGTCGGCGAGGCCCTCCTGCTCAACGAGCTCGCCCGAACGACCACCGGCGGCTAACCAGCCGCCGGGCAGCCACCGTGCACCGGCGGTAAGGACGCCCGCAGCTGGCGTGGATCGGTCGGCATGCACGCGGCCGCCGGGCATCGGCGGTCGGGAGATACGTCGCGGTCGGGCGTCGGCGGTCGGGAGATACGTCGCGGTCGGGCGTCGGCGGTCGGGAGATACGTCGCGGTCGGGCGTCGGCGGTCGGGAGATACGTCGCGGTCGGGCGTCGGCGGTCGGGAGATACGTCGCGGTCGGGCGTCGGCGGTCGGTGTGCACGCAGCTGCCGTGGATAGGCGGTCACGAGATGCGCCGGCGTGCGTGGTGGTCAGGAGACATGCGGCCGCCGGACATCGGCGGTCAGGAGGCACGTGCAGCCGCCGTGTGTCGGTGGTTAGATGCGTGGCCGGCGTGCGTCGGTGGTCAGGAGATTGCGGCCGTCGTGCCTCGGCGGTCGGGAGGCGGGTGGCTGTCGTGGGTCGGGAGACATGTGGCCGTCGTGGGTGGGTGGTCGGGGTGCGCGCAGACGCCGGGCATCGGGGGTCAGGAGACACGCGGCCGTCGCGCGGCCGCGGTCAGGGTGGTAGGCGGTCGAGGATCCACCGGGAGGTGGTCTCGACCGTCTCGTCCAGCGGGCGTGATGTGGTGTCCAGCAGGTCCACCGGTGGGTGGAGGGTGGCCGCGGAGGCCTGCAGCCAGGTGTTGAACTCCAGCATCTCCGCGATCCGTGGCTCGTCCCAGGCGCGCCAGGTCGGTCGCGCGCGCAGCCGGCGGGCGAGGGCGGCCGGCTCGGCGACCAGCGCGAGGTAGTGGATCGCGGTGAAGAACCCGCGTTCCGGCAGTACCTCGAGCTCCGGCGGGGCCACCGTTCCGCACAGCACCACCGGTCGGCCGCTCTGGTGGATCATCGCGGCCGTATGCAGCCACACCGAGCGGAAGGTCGGGTGCTCGGACGCGTCGTCGCGCAGGCCGGCGACCCAGAGCACGTCCTGCTCGAGCACCACCACGCGGTCGGCCAGCCGCCGGGCCAGCAGCGGTCCCACGGTGGACTTGCCGGCGCCACTCGGTCCGGTCAGCGCGAACAGCGGCAGCTGCCGGAACGGCCAGCGGTGCCCACACTGCGCACACTCCCGCCTGTCGCCCGCGACGATCGGCAGCTTGGCGCGATCACCGCAGGCGGGGCAGATGCGCAGGTCGAGCAACGCCGGCTAGTCGAACAGGTTCTCAAGGAAGCTGCGCCGCCGGCGCTGCCCGTGTCCGTACGGGCGCGGCGAGTCGCCGTAGCCACCGCGGTACGGCTTCGGGGAGTCGGAGTAGCGCTTGCCGCCGCCCCAGCCACCGCCGGGCGGCACGTCGGGCTGGTAGGGCGGTGGTGTCGCCTGCTGGTAGTACGCGGTCTCCGCGCCGGCGATCTGTTCCAGCTCACCGCGGTCCAGGAAGATGCCGCGGCACCCCTGGCACTGCTCGATGTGGACGCCGCCCTTGTTGACGGTCTGCATCTGGCTGTGGCACTTCGGGCAAGTCATCCCCGGGAGTCTAACCGGAGGCCGTTGCCGCGTAGGCGGCTCACTCCGCCGCGAGCACGAGGCCGGGCCGCGCCACGTGAACCGGCCCGGTGAACGCGGCCGCGACCGCCGCCACCGCCGCGTCGGCGTCCACGTCCGGCATCAGGTGGGCGAGCACGAGCCGGCCGGCACCGGCCGCCGCCGCGTACTCCCCGGCCAGCCGGGCGCTGCCGAGGTAGTCGGCATCGGCGGCGGGCACGTCGACCGGGTAGCTGGCGTCGCAGACGAACACGTCGACGCCGCGGGCGAGGTCGGTGATCAGCGGGCTCGGCCCGGTGTCCCCGGTGTACGTCAAAGGTGCGGCCGTCGGCGTGCAGCCGCAGCCCGTAGTTGGTGACGTGGTGCGGCAGTGGCTGGCTGTCGACCCGGAACGGGCCGAGCGTCACCGGCCGCTGCGGGATCAGGTCGCGGTGGTCGATGGCGGCGGCGAGCATGGCCGGCCGGTCCAGCGCGAGCACGGCGTCGAGTGCGCCTGGCGGTGCGTGCACCGGCAGCGCAGGCGGCGGGTCCGGCCGCAGCGCGCGGGCCCGCAACAGCGGGTTCAGGTCCGCGCAGTGGTCCGGGTGGCCGTGGCTGACCAGCACGGCGTCGAGCTGCGCCGCGTCGACGTGCCGCTGCAGGGCGGGGAACGTCGCGTAGCCGCAATACCGTTCAGTTAGATTTCTGGATGAGGTAGTCTGGTGGGTGCTGGGGTTGTGGCCAGGTGGCGTGGTGTGAGCGTTTGACGTGCCACTTGGGTATCTTGCGTTTGATGACTGTGGGGGCGGCGCGGCGGCGCCGGG
>WHTA01000140.1 GCA_009379825.1 Streptosporangiales bacterium | reverse complement strand
TCCACGCCCGGATCTACCAGGCCGCCGGCGCCCCTCGCCTGCAGTCCATCATCGCCGGCGTCCAGGACGCCGCCATGTTGTACGTCGCCCACTCGCTGGCCGTCGCCCCCGACCGGATCAAGGACGGCAACAAGGAGCACCACCAGCTCCTCACCGCCCTACGCAACCACGACGCCGACACGGCCGAGCGCGTACTGGCCAACCATCTCGATACCACCCTGAGCACGGTGCTGGACGCCGGCGTAGTGAGCCCGAAGACCACCACCTGACCCTCGCCGCGACGGCAACCGCAGGTCGGGGATGCGTTGACGGCCTTATCGTGCATGATGCAAGATCGATTATCACGATGGAGGTGGTCATGGCGACGGTGGCGGACGCGCTGGTGGACGCGTTCGCACGCGCCGGGGTCACGACGGTCTTCGGGGTGGTGGGGACGTCCACGCTGGACGTGGCCGACGCGATCGCTCGGCACGGGACGGTGGACTTCGTCAGCGCCAGGTCCGAGGAGGCGGCCGCGCACATGGCCGACGGCTACGCGCGGGCGACCGGGCGGGTCGGCGTGGTGCTGTGCCATGTCGGGCCAGGTGCGTTGCGGCAGCTGTACGGCGTCGGCACCGCGTGGAAGGACAGCGTCCCGCTGGTCGCGCTGACCGGCAACGAGGTGCCGCGGATGACCGACACGGCGATGCGGGAGGGCTACCACGTCGTCGACGTACGCGCGCTGTACCGGCCGGTCACCAAGGCCACGCTGCGGCTGGACGACGCCGCCGACCCGTACGTGGTCGCTGCGCGTGCGCTGTGGCTGGCGACGGCCGGTCGGCCAGGTCCGGTGCTCGTCGACCTGCCGAAGAGTGCGCTGAAACAGGAGTGTGCCGCTGCGCCTGACCCCCCGATGCCGGCGGCGCAGGTGCCGGCCAGCCGTCCCCGGCCGGGCCGCGCCGAGCTCACCGCGCTCGCGGACGCGCTCGCCGGCGCGAGCTGCCCCGTCGTGTACGCCGGCGGCGGCGTGCACTGGTCGGCGGCCAGCGACGCGCTCGTCGCGCTTGCCGAACGGGCGAACCTGCCGGTGCTCACCACCGACGGCGGCCGCGGCGCCGTCCCTGAGGACCATCCGCTCGCGCTCGGCGTCATCGCGCGCCAGGCCGGTGACGCGGTCGCGCGGCAGCTGCTCGCCGACGCGGACGTCGTGCTTGCCATCGGCACACCGTTGAGCGACGTCTCCACGTTCGAGTGGACGGGCTGGTCGCCGCAGTGCCGGGTGTTCCAGGTGGACGTCGCGGCGGAGCCGCTACGCAAGGGGGTGTTCACCACCACTCCGGTGGTCGCGGACGCACGTGCCTGCTGCGTCGACCTCACCGACGCGCTGCGTTCGCGCTGTCCGCAGGACTGGCGTGCCAGGCGCGAGCAGCTCGAGGTCGAACGGGCCGGCTACCTCGACGGAGCGGGCGAGGGCGACCTGGTCGACCCGTGGCACGTGCTGCGCGCGTTGCGCGACCGGCTGCCGCGCGGGTCGTTCGTGTCCGTCGACTCCGGCATGCACTCGTACTTCGGCAAGAAGCTCCCGGTCCACGCCTCGGGTACGTACATCAGGTCGGCGGGGTTCGGTGCGATGGGTTACTCGTTCCCCGCGCTCCTCGGCGCGGTCGAGGGAGTTCCCGACCGGCGGGGCGTGGCGGTCGTCGGGGACGGGTGCCTGGCCATGTGTCTCGGTGAGTTCGAGACCGCGGCGCGGCGCAAGTCACCGGTCACGGTGGTGGTGTTCAACGACGGCGCGTATGCGTCGCAGCGCAGCCATCAGCGGCGGCGCTTCGACGGCCGGCTGACCGGCACCAGCTTCCTGCCGACCGACTTCGCGAAGATCGCGGACGCGCACGGCGTGACCGGCTGGACGGTGGTCGCACCCGCCGACGTGGACGAGGTGATCGCGGCCGCGCTCGGCGCCGAGGGACCGAACGTGGTCGACGTCCACGTCGATCCCGACGTCACGCCGGCGACGTGGGTGGAAGGCAGCGGGGACGCGCGCGTTGCCGGCGCAGGGTGAAGGAGTGACCGTGGTGGAGAGCCGAGCGGCCGGCGACGGGTCGGTGACCGCCGCGGAGATCGTGGTCGACCTGCTCGCCCGTGCGGGGGTGCGTGAGGTGTTCGGCGTGGCGGGTAGCACCATCATGCCGATCCTGGACGCCATCGCCGACGACGACCGGATTCGCTACGTCCCGGCCAGGTACGAGCAGAGCGCGGCCGACATGGCGTCCGGGTACGCGCGCGCGTCCGGCCGGCTCGGCGTGGTGATGACGCACGTCGGGCCCGGTGCCACCAGCTGCCTCACCACCATGGTGGCGGCAGGCCGCGAGGGCGTGCCGCTGCTGCTCCTCACCGGCAACGAGGAGAGCGCGACGCTCGTCCGCGAGCCGTACCACGACTGGGGTCTGGCGCAGGTCATGCCGGCGCTCGTGCAGTTCAGCCAGCGCGTGCACCAGCCGCGCGACCTGCCGCACGTGCTACGGCGGGCGTTCGGCCAGGCCGCACGTGCGGTGCCGCAGCCGGTGCACGTCGACCTGCCGGAGGACGTCGCGCTCACCCGGGTGCCACGCGCGGAGGCGGCGCGTTGGTACGCCGACGTCCAGCCGGTCGCCGACGAGCTGGCGAGCCCGGTACGGCTGCCGGTCAGCCGGCCGGCACCGCGTTCCCGCGACGTCGCGCGGGTCGCCGAGCTGCTCGCCGGCGCGACGTCGCCGCTGCTGGTGCTCGGCGAGGCGGTGCGCTGGAGCGAGGACCCGCAGGCGGTGTACCGCCGTTGCGCGGAGCTCGGCATCCCGTACGCCAGCACACACGGTGGCCGCGGCGGCATCGGCGCGGGTCCATGGCACGTGGGCTCGGTCGGCCGGTTCGGCTCGCAGGCGGCGACCGCCATGCTCGGCGCGGCGGACCTGGTCGTCGCACTCGGTGCGGAGATCTCCGACGTGGACACCGTCGGCTGGCGTTCGCTCCCCGGTGACGGTGGGAGCCTGGTGCTCGTCCACCCGGACGCCAGGAAGCTCGACCTGCGGGTAGCGCCCGATATCGGCGTGGTCACGGACATCGGCGAGTTCGTGGCCGCGCTCGCCGGTGAGCTCGGCGCACACGAGCTGGCGGTGCAACCGGAGTGGCTCGCGCGCGCCGAGGCGACCGACGGCAGCGACGGACAGCTCGGCGACGGCCAGCGGCCGCTCGACGCAGAGCTGGTGGAACGGGTGCTCGGCAGTGTCCCCGACTCGTGGGCGGTTGCCGTCGACCCCGGCTTCGGGTCGTTGACGCTGACGTCCGGGCTGCGTGTCGGCGGGCCGTTCCTGTACCCGTTCGGGTTCGGCTACATGGGTTTCGCGGTGCCGCACGCGATCGGCGCGGTGGTGTCAGGGGCGGTCGAGGGCGCCGTCGCCGTCCTCGGGGACGGCGCGTTCTTCATGTCCATGGCGGCGGTGGAGTCCGTTGCCTCGTTACGGGTGCCGGTCGTGCTGCTCGTACTCGACGACGGTGGCTTCGGGTCGCAGCGGCAGAAGCAGCGCGAGGGGTACGGGCGCAACTTCGGCGTCGACTACGAGAACCCGGACATCGCCGCCGTCGCGGCGGCGCTCGGCCTGGAGGCGCGCTGGGTGGACGACCAGGCGGACATCGACGACGTGTGCACCGCGTTGCCCGGCAGGGCGGCCGGCATGCTGATCGCCGTACGTCGGGCGAAGGCGCACGAGATCGCCTGGTACGAGGGGAGCGCGCAGCCGGACGCCGTCACAGCCCGAGCGGACTGAGGATCGCCGTCATCCACTGGTTCGCCGGCACCGGCACGAAGAGCACGTGCCGGAATACCGCGTACCCGACCAGGCAGGTGACGACGGCGACGATGGCGGACTGCGTGGCGGTTGCGGCGTTCTTCCGCTCGTTCAGGTAGAACGAGACCAGAGCCAGCATCGGCAGCGTGACCAGCCACATGCCGATCAGCGGGATCGCCACCACGTAGCAGACCGCAGCGGCGAGGAAGACGATTACGTCGAGGCGTTGGCCCGGTTGTCGCGCCGGCCGCGCCGCCCGCCCGGCCGGGCGGCGCAGGTCGGGGCTCAGCGCGACGCGCAGCGCCAGCGCCACCCCGAGGGCGACCGCCACGTACGCCAGCACGCGGGGCATCGCCCAGTCGAGGCCGCCCTGGACCAACGGCAGCGACAGCCCGCCGAGCGTGAGTAGCACGGCGGCGGCGATCAGCTCGCCGCCGATGCCGTCAAGCGGGAGTCTTCTCCCCCGACGACTCGTCTGCTGTGGTGTCGGCGGCATCCTTCTTCCTGTCTTTCCTGCGGGAGACGATGATCCAGCACAATGACGCGACGGTGAGCGTGATGAGCACGATGTTCGTCACGCTGCCGAGGAACACGGCGGGCATCGACGACGACTCGACGATCGCCAGCGACTGCAACAGAGCCGGTTCCACGATCGGGCCGAGGATCACCCCGAGACCGATCGGCCCGGGATGGAAGCCGATCTTCATCAGCAGCCAGACGCCTATTCCCAACGCCAGCATCATGTAGACGTCGAACATGTGGTTCCTGATGGCGAACGCGCCGACCGTGGAGAGGAACAGGATCAGCGGCGCGAGCAGCCGGATCGGCACGGACACCATCCGGGCGATCGCGCGGGACATCAGGCTGCCGAGCATGTACGTGGTGACACCGGCGATCAGGATCGAGAACGCGAACGCGTAGACGAGTGAACCGTTCGTGCTGAACAGGTCCGGCCCCGGTTGCATGCCCTGGAGGAGCAACGCGCCCATGATGACCGCAGCGGGCGCGGAGCCAGGCACGCCGAGTGCGACGAGCGGCACCATGGCGCCGCCGGCGGCGGCGTTGCCCGCCGTCTCCGACGCGGTGACTCCTTCGAGTGCGCCCTTGCCGAACCTCGACTTGTCGCGACTCCACCGCACCGTCTCGTTGTACGCCACCAGCGAGGCGACCGGACTCCCCGCGCCGGGCAGGATGCCGACGAACGCGCCGATCAGTCCCGCGCGGAGCAGGTGCAGTGGTTTCGCGGCGACCTGCTTGACCGTCTGGAGCGCGACGCCCGGCTGTCTGGTGTACCTGGCCACGTACGGCCGCTGCCTGCGGTCCGCGACCATGTTCAGCACCTGTGGGAGGGCGAAGATGCCGATGAGCGCCGCAGCCAGCGAGATGCCGCCCTGCAGCTGCGAGATGCCGAACGTGTACCGCACCTCACCGCCGGGCCCCGTACCGATCATGCTGATCATCAACCCGATCGCGCCGCCGGCAAGCCCCTTCAGCAGGGACTTGCCGGCCATGCTGCCGATGATCGTCAACGCGAAGACGCCGACCCAGAAGAACTCCGGAGGTCCGAAGGTCAGCGCGATGGCGGTCAGCGGTGCGGCGAGGAAGAGGAACGCCAGGGCGCCGATCGTCGTGCCGACGAACGAGGAGAACGCCGACGCGACGATCGCCTGCTGCCCTTTCCCCTGCTTGGTGAGCGGGAACCCGTCCAACGCGGTGGCCATCGCCGACGGGGTGCCTGGCGTGTTCACCAGGCACGCGGGTATGGAGTCGGCGAACATCGACGCCACGTACAGCGCGCTGAGCATGGCCAGGCCCTGCACCGGCGGCAGTACGAACGTGAACGGTAACAGCAGGGCGGTGCCCATGGTGGCCGTCAGTCCCGGCAGGGCACCGACGACCACCCCGGTCACCGTGCCCAGGCAGATGAACAACAGGTTCATCGGGGTGATCGCGTCGAGGAGTCCTGCCAGCATCCGCTGTCCCTCGCTTCGCCGTGCCGTTGCCGGCCGGTGCTACTTGCTGACTTCGTCGTTGACCGTCACCAGTTGCTTACGTTGGTCGTCGGCGTACTTCGTCGCCTGCTTGGGCGTGTGCGACAGCGCGGTGAGGCCACCCTCGTCCAGGGCGGTCTGCACCTTCTCCTTCGCCATCGCGTCGTTCACGGCCTTGTTGAGCTTGTCGACGATCGGCTTCGGCGTCCCCGGCGGTGCGATGACACCCCAGCTGGTGCCGAGCACGGCCGACCCGTAGCCCTCGGACTCCAGCGTCGGCGCGTCCGGCAGCGCGGCGACGGACTCCGTGCCGGTGATGGCCAGCGGGTGCATGTTGTCCTCGTACTCCACGGCGTGCGACGCACCGAAGACCGCCGCGTCGATGTGCCCGCCCTTGAGATCGGGGACGATGTCGCCGACGCCGGCAGACACCGGCACGTACGACGCCCGCACGCCCAACGCCTCCGACATCTCCGCCCAGCTCAGCTTCCCCGTCTTGCCGGTGCCCGCGACGGTGAGCTTGCCCGGGTTCTTCTTGGCGGCCGCGACGAAGTCGTCGATCGTCTTGTACTTGGAGTTCTTCGCTACCACCAGGACGTTCGGGGCCGTCTCGGTCCACGAGACGTACTCGAACTCCTTGGACTCGTAGCCGGTGTCGCCGTCGATCTCGAGCTGCATCACGTTCGGGGCGACGACGTTGGCGATGGTGTAGCCGTCTGCGGTCGCGTTCGCCAGCTCCTGCCAGCCGACGGCGCCGTCACCGCCCTCCTTGTAGACGACGTTGATCTTTTTGCCGAGGCTCTTCTCCATGTGCGGCTGGAGCCGGCGTACCTGACGGTCGGAGCCGCCGCCGGGTGCGTAGGGGACGATCCAGGAGATCGACCGGTTCGGGTAGTCGTCGGCGGCCTGTTCGGCCTGGTCGTTCGATGGGCTCTGCGTCGTGCACGCGGTCGTGAGGAGGGCCAGGCCGGCGCCGAGCGCGGCGAGCCGCCGAGAACGCCGCGACGGGCGTGCGTGATGGGTGTGCTGTGGGTGAGGAGCGTTCATGGTCTCGACCTCGCTGTCGTGGTCTCGCTCCGGCAGCAATATTTGATGTATATTGCATGATGCAACTCCCTGGGTCAACAGCCGTCGCGGTCTGCGAAGTGGGTTGGGGAGGTGGGTCCGGCCATCGAATCGGGGCCCGGAACGCTACGCTGACTCCATCGAACCGTGCATTTTGTCAGACCCCGTTATCCGGCGGGCCGACATCGTCATATGTGGGGGAGTAATGGTCGACGAGAACCTGCCGAGCGGCTTGCTCGATTTCTCGCAGCCGCGGCGTACGGCGCATCAGTTTGTGCGGGAGACGTTGCGTCGGGCGATTTTGTCGGGGGCGTTGGTGGGGGGTTCGCGGTTGGTGCAGGCGGATTTGGCGGGGCAGTTGGGGGTGTCGACGACG
>WHTA01000139.1 GCA_009379825.1 Streptosporangiales bacterium | reverse complement strand
CGCCAGCGCGTTCTTACCGCCCTCCAGGAACTCGGCCTTCCACCGGCCGATGGACTGCTCGCTGACCTTCTCCCGCCGAGCCGCCTCAGCGACCGTGACCTCGCCAGCCAGCACACTCAACACGATCCGCGTCCTCTTCTCTTTCGGGACATGCGGGCTGTCGTTGCGGCGGCCGGGTGCGGCCGTGGGTGTGCGGTTCACGCTGCGTCGGTCTCGGGTGGCTTGAGTGGTTGGGGCTGCGGGCTGTCGTTGCGGCGGCAGGGTGCGGCCGTGGGTGTGCGGTTCACGCTGCGTCGGTCTCGGGTGGCTTGAGTGGTTGGGGCTGCGGGCTGTCGTTGCGGCGGCCGGGTGCGGCCGTGGCTCTGTGGGCCGCCGGTGCGGCGGCCGGGTGCGGCCGTGGTTGTGCGGCCCCACCGTCGGTGGTTGGGCCGGTCGTAGCCTCCGCTCGCCTGCGGCTAGGGGCGGTCGGTGCCCGGCTCGCCGCCGTCAGGACCGTCAGGGCCGTCGGGACTCTCGCCGTCGGCAGGGCCGGCGTCGTCGTTGCCGGGACTGTCAGGGCCGTTGGCCTCAGGGGCGTTGTCGTCGGGGGTGCCTTCTACCGGGGGATCCGAGGTGTCCCAGCCGAGTTGCGACAGGTCGGAGAACTCGGCCAGCTCGGACGCCCCGGTGATGAATGGTTCCGGGTTCTCCAGGTCGTCCGCGTCGGGGAGTAGGTCCGGGTGGGCCCACAGCGCGTCGCGGCCTTCGACGCCGCGGGCGTCGGTCAGTCGCTTCCAGAGGTCGGCGGCCTCCCGCATGCGGCGGGGGCGTAGCTCTAGGCCGACCAGGGTGGCGAGCGTACGTTCTGCGGGCCCGCCGGTCGCGCGCCGCCGGCGCACCGCCTCGGCCAGCGACAGCGCCGAGGGCATCCGTCCGTCGGTCGCCGCGGTCACCACCGTGTCGACCCAGCCCTCTACCAGGGCGAGCAACGTCTCCAGCCGCCGCAGCGCGGCCTGCTGCGCGGGCGTGTTCGCGATCTCGTCGCCGTCGAACAGCCCCTCCGAGAGGGCGTTCTGCAACGCCTCCGGGTTGGTGAGGTCGAGCTGGCCGACCAGCGACTCCAGTCGGGACGTGTCGACGTCGATGCCCTTCGCGTACTCCTCGACGGCGCCGAGCAGCCGCGCCGGCAGCCACGGCGCGTGTACGAACAACCGCTGGTGGGCGGCCTCGCGCAGGGCGAGGTAGAGCCGCACGTCGTCCTCGCTGAGACCGAGACCTCCGCCGAACGCGCGCACGTTCGCGGGCAGCAGCGCGGCGGTTCCCGGACTGGCCAACGGCAGCCCGATGTCGCTGGCGCCGAGCACCTCGCCGGCGAGGCCGCCGACTGCCTGCCCGACCTGGCTGCCGAACATGACGCCACCCATCTGGCGCACCATGCCGAGCAGCGGTCCCGCGGACTGCCGCATCTCCTCCGGGATGGCCGCGGCCATCCCCTCGGCCATCCGGGCGACCACCGGGTCGCACAGCCGCGACCAGGTGGGCAGCGTCGCCTCCACCCACTCGGCCTTGCTCCACGCCTCGACCTTGCTGCACCCGGCGGGCAGGCTGCTCACGTCGTCCAGCCAGTGGTCCGCGAGCCGGATCGCGTCGGCCAGCTCGCGCTTGTCCCGGTCGAGTACCGAGCTGTCGCCGGCGGCGGAGACGGTCTGCCGCGCGGTCTGCTTGGCCAGGTCCCAGTTCACCGGGCCGCTGCTCGGGCTGGACATGGCCTGGGCGAAGCCCTGCAGCATCTGGGCGAACTGCTCCGTGCTCGCGCCGCCGAACATCGCCGCGAACGGGTTGTTCTCGTCGCCGCCCTTCGACTGCTCCGGGCGCTCGTTGTCGTCGTCGCCGTTCGGCCGGTCGACGGGATTGTCGCCGCTCATCGCCTCAGTATCTCGCTTAAGTGGTAGGACATGCCATCCAGCACGTTCATGCCGATTCCGCCACGCTATCTCCTGGGCGCCGCGGATGGGTGGAAGGACGTTCGCGGTGCGCGTACAGCAGCTGGTGGCGTACGGTCGCCCTATGCACGCTTCACGACCCGATGTCATCCGGTCGGTCGCCATCCGCGAGACGCCGCTCGCCGTCGACGACGTCCGCGCGGCCGTCGCCGACCCGGCCGCCGGCGGCGTCGTGGTGTTCGTCGGGACGGTGCGGGAGCAGGACCAGGGCAAGGGCGTCGTGCGGCTGGGATATCAGGCACATCCGTCCGCGGGCGAGGTGCTCAGCCAGGTGGTCGAGAAGATCGCCGCCGGGCACGACGTCGGTGCGGTGGCGGCCGAGCACCGGGTGGGGGAGCTGGAGATCGGTGACGTCGCCGTCGTCGTCGCGGCGTCGGCAGCGCACCGCGGGGAGGCGTTCGCCGCCGCGCAGCAGCTGATCGACGATCTCAAGGCCACCGTGCCGATCTGGAAGCGGCAGGACTTCACCGACGGCACCACGGCGTGGGTGGGATCCCCCTGACCTCGGCCCGGCACGGGTAACGATGGCATCACGTTGTCCTGCCTCCGCGGTGCGGCCGCATGCCTGCACCGGCCGCGCCACCGGCGTATCGTCGCTCGTCGCGGGTCTACCGGCGGGGCGAAACCGCTGGTGGAGCCCTAACCCGCAGCGGCGGACGCGGGAAGCTCAGGGCTAGGCTCTGGGCATGGTTGGTCGGTTGGTGACGCTCGCTGTCTCCGGCGTGCTCGTCGTCGTGATGGTGGCCGCCGGCTGGTACCTGCCCGTGCCGTACGTGCGCGAGGCCCCCGGCCCGACGTACAACACTATCGGCGACGTCGACGGGCGGCCGGTCGTCTCGGTCACCGGCCGCAAGACGTACTCCGTCAGCGGGCACCTCAACATGACCACGGTTTCCGTCATCGGGGGTCCAGGAAACCAGCCGAGCCTCGGGCAGGTCCTCACCGGCTGGGTCGACCCGAACGTGGCGGTCGTGCCCGAGGAGATCTACTACCCCGAGGGCACGACGCGGCAGCAGATCGAGAAGGAGAGCGCGGAGCAGTTCCAGAGCTCCGAGGACGAGGGCACGGTCGCGGCGCTGCGGCACGTCGGCATCCCGGTCAAGGAACGCCTCATCGTCAAGACGGTGCAGAAGGACATGCCCGCCGAGGACGAGCTGCACGCCGGCGACCAGATCTGGGCGATCAACGGGGTTCGTACGCCGAACGCCGCCAGCGTGCAGAAGCAGATGGGCAAGTACGAGCCGGGCGACCGCGTACGGATCACCGTGAAGCGCAAGGGCGAGCAGTCCACCGTCGCGTTGAAGACCGTCCCCGCACCGGACAACGAGGAGCGTGCCATCGTCGGCATCGAGCTCGGCGCCGACTACACGTACCCGGTGAAGGTGCGGATCAGGCTGCAGAACGTCGGTGGCCCGTCCGCCGGGCTGATGTTCTCGCTGGCCATCGTCGACCTGTTGACGGAACGCCAGCTCGCCGACGGTCGTTTCATTGCTGGGACGGGCACGATGGACTCGCAGGGTAAAGTCGACGCGATCGGCGGGGTCACCCAGAAGATGGTCGCCGCCAAGGACGAAGGGGCAACGGTCTTCCTCACGCCGTCCGGCAACTGTGCCGAGGCGCGGAGGACCGCTCCCGACGGGATGCGGTTGGTGAAGGTGGGTACCCTCGAGGATGCGGTCGACGCATTGGACACAATCCGTACCGGCGACGGTGCCGTGCCCTCGTGTGATGGCAGCTGACATGGCCACCGGGGAACCGGCGTCCCGAGTGCGGAGGATGGATATGGGCTTCGTGGACCAAAGCAGAGTTGCTGAGATTGGGTGGGTGTAGTGGCCTATTCCGCAGGGGCGGGTCGACCGGGGGTGTCGCCGCGCGGCCGGCGAATCCTCATCGGCATCGCCATAGCCGTGGTAGTGGTGATCCTCTTCCTGGTGTTCACCAGGATCTACACGAACGTGCTGTGGTATCAGTCCATCGGGTTCTCCGGGATCTACAGCACGCTGATCGCCACCAGGATCGGCCTGTTCGTGGCCGGCGCCGTGCTGATCGGTGGTTCGGTCCTGCTCAGCCTGTTGATCGCCAAGCGATTGCGGCCGAAGACCGTCCCGAACACGCCGGACCAGCAGGCGCTCGCGCGCTACCGCCGTGCGTTCGAGCCGCACCTGACCAAGTTCGCGCTCGTCATCTCCGGGCTCGTCGGGCTGGTCGGTGGCCTGTCCGCCGACAACGAGTGGCGTACCGTGCTCGGTTTCCTCAACCGGGTCTCGTTCGGTGAGCAGGACCCGCAGTTCGGCATGGACGTGAGTTTCTACGTCTTCTCGTATCCGTTCATCCGACTGCTGCTCGGTTACGGTTTCGCCATGATCGTGGTGGCGTTCCTCGCCGCGGCCGCCACGCACTACGCGTTCGGCGGGATGCGGTTCGCCGGCCGCGGTGGGCAGCTGAGCTCCGGCGCCCGAGCACACCTCGGCATCCTGGCCGGCGTGTTCATGGTGTTGCTGGCCGCGGACTACTGGATGGACCGCTACGGCCTGGTGCACTCCGACCGCGGCGTGACCGCAGGCGCGTCGTATACCGACGTGCACGCGGTGCTCCCGGCGAAGACCATCCTGGCCGCGATCGCACTGTTGTGTGCGGCGATGTTCGTCGTCAGCGCGGTGCGTCGCGGACTGCTGTTCGCCGGCATGGGCCTCGGCTTGTTGATCCTGTCCGCAGTGCTCGTCGGTGGCGCGTACCCGGCCGTCGTGCAGCAGTTCCAGGTGAAGCCGAACCAGGAGGCACGGGAGCGGGAGTACATCGACAGGAACATCAAGAGCACCAGAGACGCGTACGACGTCGCGGATACCGAGGTCACCCCGTACAACGCACGCAGGAACGTCACGCAGGACCAGACGTCGGATAGCGACAGCACTGAGAACATCCGGCTGGTCGACCCGAACGTCGTGTCGAAGACGTTCCAGCAGCTGCAGCAGATCCGCGGCTTCTACAGCTTCTCCGAGTCGCTCGACATCGACAGATACGCGATCGACGGCAACCAGGAGACGACCGTCGCTGCGGTACGTGAGCTGCCCGGGGCGCCCGAAGGACAGCGCGGCCGCTGGGTCGTCGACCGGCTGCAGTACACCCACGGCTACGGCTTCGTCGGCGCCGACGGCACCCAGGTCGACGACGAGGGCAAGCCGGTCTGGCAGTCGAAGGACATCCCGCCGAAGGGCTCACTGGGCAAGTACGAGCCACGGGTGTACTTCGGCGAGCAGGTGCCGAGCTACTCGATCGTCGGTGCTCCGAAGGGCGCGCCGCCGCAGGAGTTCGACTACTCCAGCGAGGGCGGTTCCGGGCAGACGAAGACCACCTACAACGGTGACGGCGGGGTGAAGATCGGCTCGTTCTGGCAACGGTTGTTGTACGCCGTCGAGATGCGCGACTACAACATCCTCTTCTCTGGCGACATCAACGAAGAGTCGCAGATCCTCTATGACCGCAGCCCGCGCGACCGGGTGCAGAAGGCTGCACCGTTCCTCGAGCTCGACGGTGACCCGTACCCCGCCGTGGTGGATGGCCGGATCCAGTGGATCGTCGACGGGTACACGACGACCGACATGTACCCGTACAGCCAGAAGACGTCCCTGGACGAGGCGACCGAGGACAGCTTGACCGGCACGGCCGCGCGTACAGCGCAGCCGGAGCAGGAGGTCAACTACATCCGCAACTCGGTGAAGGCGACCGTCGACGCGTACAGCGGCGAGGTCACGCTGTACGCGTGGGACGCCAAGGACCCGGTGCTGAAGACGTGGCAGAAGGCGTTCGGTAACAAGGTCAAGCCGGTGTCGGAGATGAGCGACGCCGTACGCGACCACGTGCGCTACCCGGCCGACATGTTCAAGGCACAGCGGGAGATCCTGTCCCGGTACCACGTGACCAACCCGGCCGCGTTCTACGGCGGGCAGGAGTACTGGCAGACCCCCAACGACCCGACCGCAGGGGACGCCAAGATCGCGCAGCCGCCGTACTACCTGGAGACCAGGATGCCCGGCGACGACGAGGCGCGGTTCTCGCTGACGTCGACCTTCGTGCCCAGAGGCAGACCCAACCTCGCCGGGTTCGTGTCGGTGTCCAGTGAACCTGGCAATGACTACGGCAAGTTACGCGTGTTGAAGTTACCTTCGAACACCGCGGTCCCGGGCCCGGGCACGATGCAGGGCAACTTTGAGGCATACGCGCCTGCGGCGCAAGAGCTGTCGTTGTTACGCCGCGGTGGTTCGAGCGTACGGTTCGGCAACCTGCTCACCCTGCCGTTTGGGGGTGGTCTGCTCTATGTGGAGCCGGTCTACGTGCAGGCGAGAACCGGTGAGTCGTATCCGTTGCTGCAACGTGTGCTCGTGTCGTTCGGCGGGAAGATCGGCTATGCGCCGACCCTGGACGAGGCGATAGACCAAGTGCTCGGCGGTGCGTCGAACGGCGACGACACGGACGAAGGCAAGGAAGAACCCAGGGGCGATGTTCAGGCCCAGCTGGAAGAAGCCCTGCAGGACGCGCAGGACGCGTACGAGGAGGGCCAGGCAGCGCTGAAGAAGGGCGACTTCGCCGCCTACGGTGACGCGCAGAAGAAGCTGAAGACGGCGCTGGACGAGGCCGAGCGACTACGCCAGCAGCTCGGCAACGAACCGTCGCCGACGCCTAGCGGGACGGCTACCAGCCCATCACCGTCGACGAGTCCATCCGGTAGACCGGAGGCGACACCGTCACGCGCGGCCAGTCCGAGCCGATCACCCTAGCGTTGCAGGGGTTGTCGGGTGGCCGACCACATCGGTCGGCCACCCAGCCACCCCGATTTTGCGCCGCGTCTGCCATGTCGTAGCATTGAACAAGTCAACGCGGGGTGGAGCAGCTCGGTAGCTCGCTGGGCTCATAACCCAGAGGTCGCAGGTTCAAATCCTGCCCCCGCTACCAGCGAAAACGCCTCTCAGGTCCTGTGCCTGAGGGGCGTTTTTCGCGTCTCTGTGACCAGTTCTGTGACCAGCACGAACCTTGGGGGCTGGTAGTCGCCGTGTGACCACGAGGTGTCGCGCCTCGGGGAGGCAGTCGGGGTTCTGGATCAGCTGATCCTCCGTGCCCCCGTACCTTGGGCCCATAAGTGAGGCCGCGGGGTAGGACGGAACCCGTCCACAGCCGATCGGCACCGGGCGCGCTCGTCGGGGACAGGACAGCGAGATGTCAAGCATTGATGATCTTGAGCAGGACGGCGAGTCCAGCGGCATCGACGGAGCACGACTCGAAGAGGTCCGAAGACGACTGAATGAGGCATTCCTCGAAACTCACCAAGGGGAGTACTTCCGATCCCGAGTCCGGGGTTGGCTTGCG
>WHTA01000138.1 GCA_009379825.1 Streptosporangiales bacterium | reverse complement strand
GGGCCGCGGAGCCCACCGCACCACCCACCACACCGTCGCGGCACCTGCCGGAGGGCCGGGAGGAGGCGGTCGCACATGAGTACCGCAGCGAAGGAGCTCGACGAGCGACCCGGAGGTAGGGGCCGCGGAGCCCACCGCACCGCCCACCACGCCGTCGCGGCACCTGCCGGAGGGCCGGGAGGAGGCGGTCGCGCATGAGTACTGCAGAACGGTATCCGTTGTTCCTGGACATCGCCGGCAAGGCGGCGCTCGTCGTCGGGGGTGGGCCGGTGGCCAGTCGCCGGGCGGCGGCTCTTGCCGACGCCGGTGCCGACGTGACGGTGGTGGCGCCGTGGGCGTCCGACCAGATCCGCGCGGACGGGCGGCTGCGCTGGCTGCGGCGGCCGTACCGGACCACCGACCTGGACGGGGTGTGGCTGGTGCACGCCGCCACCAACGACCCCACGGTGAACGCCCAGGTGGCCGCCGAGGCCGACGAGCGCCGGGTGTGGTGCGTACGGGCCGACGACGGCACGCACTCGGCGGCCTGGACACCGGCAGTCGCGCGGGTGGACGACGTCACCGTCGCGGTGACGGCGGGCCGCGACCCGCGTACGACGGTGGCCATCAGGGACGCCATCCGCACCAGGGTGGCCACCGACCTGGAGTGCGGCACGCTGCCGATACGCCGCCACCGTAAGCGCGCCCAGGGGCACGTCACGCTGGTCGGCGGCGGTCCTGGCGACCCCGGCCTGATCACCACCCGCGGACGGCGCGCGCTGGCCGACGCCGACGTGGTGGTGGTCGACCGGTTGGCGCCGCGCGCGCTGTTGGCCGGCCTGGACGAGGACGTGGAGGTCGTCGACGTCGGCAAGGCGCCCGGTCGGCAACCGGTGCCACAGCAGGAGATCAACGACATCCTCGTCGAGCGGGCCCGCGCCGGCCGGCACGTGGTGCGGCTCAAGGGCGGCGACCCGTTCGTGTTCGGCAGGGGCGGCGAGGAGCTGCTCGCCTGCCGCGCCGCCGATGTGTCGGTCACTGTTGTGCCCGGCGTGTCCAGCGCGTTCGCGGCGCCCGCGGCCGCGCACGTGCCCGTCACCCACCGCGGCCTGTCCCGCGCGGTGACGGTGGCGTCCGCGCACGACGAGCTGGACTGGCCGGCGCTGGCGCGGCTGGACAGCACGCTGGTGTTGTTGATGGGCGTCAGCACGCTCGAGCAGACGACACGACGGCTGCTCGACAGCGGCCTGGCCGCGGACACCCCGGTGACCGTGGTCGAGCGCGCGTTCTACGACGACCAGCGCACCACGTCGGCGACGCTGGCGACCATCGCGGCGGTCGCGCGGGAGCGAGCGGTCAGCAACCCGGCGGTCGTCGTGATCGGCGCGGTGGCGGGCCTGGTGGCGAGCAGCCTGCCCGAGCTGCCGGAACTGCGTACGGTGAGCTGAAACGCCCTCGACGGGCAACCGACGCAACACCGACGAATCGGGCCGTATCGGTGACCAGGCCGGATCTCGAACGGTAGACCCAAACCGCGATGCGGTGGTGACCAGGACGTCACCGGGCGTCGCAGGTAAAGATACGCCAGTGGTGTTCTTGCCGATGATGCTTAAGTAGGGGTGAGGGCCGGCGTCCTCCCGTCACGAGGAGCCGGCAGGCAACGGTCGACCTCCCCGATCCGGCCGTGGGTACCCCCAACTCGCGGCCGAGGAGTTCGGAGGTGCGCGGATGTCCGCGACGAGCAACGCAGCCGCCCATCGTGTCCGTCATCCACGGCACGCGGCCACCGGGCGGCTACGGCTCGTGGAGAGCCTGCACGAAGTGGTCGCCAGCATCGGCGCCGGACTCGACCTCGACACCGTGCTCACGAAGATCTGCGCCTCCGCTGCCGACCTGCTCGACGCCGACCTCGGTGTGTTCCTCCGGCTCGACGGCGCGTACTGGCGGCCGGTCGTGGTCGGTGGCGCGCCGGACGCCAACTGGGGCGCACAGGTCGCGCTCGAGGACGACTGGGTCACCCAGCTCGTCAGGGACAACAGCGACTGGTGCGCGTTCCCCGTCGACAACGTCAGCCCCGTCATGATCGACATCGTCCGTACGGCGCTGCCGGGCGCGGGTTCCGCGATGGCCGTCGCGGCACGCACGTCCGCCACCACGCATGGCGCGCTTGCCGTCGTCTTCGGCGACAGCAAACGCACGCCTGAGCCGGCGGAGATCGACGTGCTGATGCTGCTCGCCCAGCACGCCGGCATCGCGCTCAGCAACGCCGACTCCTCCGCCGAGATGATCCGCGACCGCAAGCACCAGCACGTGATCATCGACGCCACGACCGACGGGCTCGCCGTCCTCGACGGTGCCGGCCGGGTGCTGCAGTGGAACAGCGCGGCGGAACGGCTGACCGGCCGCTCGAGCGAGGAGGCGGCCGGCAAGCCGCCACCGTTCCCCATCTCAGAACCTGGACAGGTGCTCGACCACCGTCTACCAACCGGACGGTGGGTGGAGATCCTCTCCTCGCGGGTGCCGGACAGCGACGACGTCGTCGTGGAGTTCAGGGACGTGTCCCAGGCGAAGGAGCTGGAGCGAGCCAGAGACGTGCTGCTGAGCACGACCGCACACGAGCTACGCACGCCGGTGACCGCCATCCGCGGCTTCTCCTCGACGCTGCTGCAGCGCTGGGACGACCTGTCCGACGCGGGACGCCGCGCCGCCGTCGAGGTCGTCGCCGACCGTTCCACCGCGCTCGCGTCGCTGGTCGACAAGGTGGTGCTCGGCGTGACGGTGAGCGGCGAGGAACCCGAGCTCGTCACGGAACCGGTGGACCTCGCGACCACTCTCGGCGAGATCCTCTCCGCCTTTCCACAGCCGGCCGACGGCCGCCGCCTGGTCTTCGACGTGTCGCAACCGTGCCGCCGGGCGCGCTGCGACCGCCGTGCGCTGCCCGAGGTGGTGAACGAGCTGCTCGAGAACGCGGTGAAGTTCTCTCCCGACGGGGGCGACGTCGCCATCCGGGTGTGGGACGACGGCACGCAGGTGGGGTTCTCCGTACGTGACCAGGGCATCGGCATCGCGGACGACGACCTGCCGCACGTCTTCGATCTCTTCTACCAGGGCGGCACCGGCGACCGGCGCCGGTTCGGCGGGCTGGGGCTCGGGCTCTACATCGTCCGCCAGCTGGTCAGGGCGCAGCACGGCGCGGTGACGGCGTTGCGCCCGGCGGACGGCGGCACGGAGGTGACGGTGCGGCTGCCGTACTGGGAGACCCCGCCAGTCATCAATTGACTACAAAAGAAGCGGCTCGAGCACCGTCGACGGGGGACACAACAGTGCTCGAGCCGCGAGTGAAACTATAAGAACACAAGGCGATCGGCAACCCTTCGCACGGCGATTCCGATCAAGATCTACGTTACGACTTTGCTTCGCTCCCGGCCGATCACGCCAAGTGAGCAAATCGTGGTGATTCATCCACAGGTGCTGTGCATATCCTGTGCGGCGTCCACAGCAACCGCCCGCCGGGACGGCGGAAGGGGCGTCCGGATGCTGGCGGCCCGAGCGGGTAGGTAGATTTGGGCAGACACGGCGTTAGGTCACACCCCTTTTGCTGGAGCCCGATTGCCGACTTGGTATGCGAAAGCCGCCATGCAGGGAACGCTTTCCCTGCTGCCCGGACGGCAACGCGTCAACCGGGTCTTCCAGAAGCACGTCACGCACTCGCTCGACCTGACCGACAGCTACCTGCTCGGCAAGTGGGAGCGCACGCAGGCGCACGCGCAGGGCTGGCTGAAGCACGGCAGGTCCAGGCACCCGGACGACGAGCGGTTCGTCGCGGTCGAGATCGGCACCGGCTGGTTCCCGGTCACAAGCGTCGGCCTGGTGCTGTGCGGAGCGGAACGTGTACGCACGTACGACGTCAAGGCACTGGCCGACCGGCCGAGCGTGCTCGCGGTGATGAGCTCGTTCGACCGGCTCATCCGCGACGGCGTGATCGACCCGCCGAGCCAGGTGGGCAGGGAGCGGCTCGAGCTCGCCCTGTCGGAGCCTGAGGGCCGCCCGGGGCACGAGCTGCTCGCACTGCTCGGCGTCGACGTGCACATCAGGGACCCGCGCGACACCGGGCTCCCCGACCGCGGCGTCGACCTGGTGGTGTCCACCAGCAAGCTCGAGCACATCTCCCCCGGCCCGATGCGCTGGCTGCTGCACGAGATCGAGCGGATCACGGCGGTCGGCGGCATCATGAGCCACGTGATCGACATGGCCGACCACTACGCGCAGCTCGACGACACAATTAACCGTTTCAACTTCCTCCGTTACGGCAAGCGCCGGTGGAAATTGCTGTACAACAATCAGCTGCATTTCCAGAACCGGTTGCGCGTCAACGACTACAGGAAGATGTTCGAGGACCTGGCGTGGGAGATCGTGGACGAGCACGACGTCTCCCGTCCGGCGGCGGAACTCGCGGAGATACCCGTACACCGCGATTTCGCGCACTACCGGCAGGAGGATCTCCTCGTCACGGAGGCGCACATCAGCTGCCGCCGGCAGGAGACCGACGACCTGCCCGACTAGGGTCGGGCCAATGTCCATTCGCGATCGGCTGCGTGCCGACTTGAAGACCGCGCTGAAGGAGCGCGACCGGGTTGCCGCGAGCACCATCAGGACGGCACTCGCCGCCATCGAGAACGCCGAGGCGGTCGACGCGGTCGAGGTGGACGGCACCGACCCGATGGGCACCGTCGGCCTGTCCCGCGACGTCAGCCGGCGGGCACTGAGCCCCACGGACATCCGCGACATCCTGCGCCGCGAGGTGGACGAGCGACAGCAGGCCATTTCGACATACGAGACGACGGAGCAGCACCCGGAAGCCGACCGGCTCCGCACGGAGCTACGCGTGCTCGAGCGCTACGTCGAGGACTAGGTATTCAGCGGGTCGCGGGTGATCGGGCACGACATGCATCGCGGGCCGCCGCGGCCGCTGCCCAGCTCACTGCCGGCGATGGGGATCACCTCGATGCCGAGGGCGGCCAGGCGCGCGTTGGTCTCCACGTTCCGTTCGTACGCGACGCACAGCCGCGGTGCCAGCGCCAGCGTGTTGTTGCCGTCGTCCCACTGTTCGCGTTCCGCTGTCACCGGGTCGAGCCCGGTGTCGATGACCCGTAGCGAGTCGATCCCCATCGCCTCAGCCGCGGCGTCGACGAACGGCTGCGGACCGCGCACGCTCGGCGCCTCGCCGTCCGGCCGCAGCGTGTACGCGACCAGCTCGTCGGCGATGTTCGGGTACATCAGCACGGCGTCGACGTCGACCATCGTGCACACGGTGTCGAGGTGCATGGTCGCGCGTTCCTGCGCGATCGGCACGGCGAGCACCGTGTGCGCCAGCCCGCGTTCGAAGACGCGCACGGCGAGCCGCTCCACGCCTGCGGGGCTGGTGCGTTCGCCGGTGCCGACAGCGACCACGCCGGGCGCGAGCAACAGCACGTCGCCACCTTCGAGCGGTTCCAGGTGCGGCTCGTACAGCAGCTCGGTGCCGGCGAACCTCGGGTGGTGTCGGTAGATCGTCTTGGTGAGGCTGGTCTCCCTGCGCCTGGCTGCCATCGCAAGCGACGTCACCGCCACCGAACCGCCCAGCCACGTGCTCGAGTCACGCGTGAACAACAGGTTCGGCAACGGGTCGACGATGAAGTCGCCGGTGTCCATGAGTGCGTAGCTCAGCCCGCGGCCTGCGGGCAGCTCGTCGTGCGCGAGGCCGGCTACCAACACGGCCGCGAGCTGCTCCGGCGGCAGGTCGTGCAGGTAGCCGGTCACCTGGGTTCGTAGCGCCTCGCCTAAGCGTACGTCGGCGACGGCTGCGGCGATCGCCTCGTGGCGTGCCTCCGCCGCGGCGAGCGTCTCCCGCAACAGGTCGACGACGTACAGCACCTCGACGCCCCGGGAGGTGAGGGTGGCGGCGAACGCGTCGTGCTCCTGCTGCGCGCGGTCGACCCACGGGATGCCGTCGAAGAGCAGCTTGTCGTTGTTGCGCGGGGTGAGGCGGCGCAGCTCGTCCCCCGGTCGGTGCAGCAGGACCGAACGCAGCTGCCCGACCTCGCTGTCCACGGTGGCTCCCACGGCCGGCAATCTACCCGAGATCTTTCGATCTGCTTACCGATCCGCGCAGGGGCAGCCCGGGCACGGCCGGCGCCGCTAACGTCGCGGGCATGCAGGTACTCGTCACCGGCGGCGCCGGGTTCATCGGCTCACAGGTGGTCGAGGCGTACGCCGCGGCCGGACACCAGGTGCGCGTGCTCGACCTCCAGCCACCGCCCGACCCGACGATCGCCGAGTACGTCGCCGGTGACGTACGGGACTGCGAGGTCGTCGACCGGGCGCTCGCCGGGGTCGACCTGGTCAACCACCAGGCCGCGATGGTCGGCCTGGGCGTCGACCTCGCCGGCGACCTGCCCGCGTACGTCGGCTGCAACGACCTAGGCACCGCCGTGCTGCTCGCCGCCATGGCACGACACGAGGTGCCGCGGCTGGTGCTCGCGTCCAGCATGGTGGTCTACGGCGAAGGTGGGTACCGCTGCGCGACCGACGGGCCGGTGCGCCCGGCGGCGCGCGCCGACGTCGACCTGGCCGCGGGCAGCTTCGAGCCGCGCTGCCCACACTGCCGCGCCGAGCTCACCACGCAGCGGGTCACCGAGGACGCGCGGCTCGACCCACGGAACGTGTACGCCGCCACGAAGGTCGCGCAGGAACACCTCGCCGCCGCGTGGGCGCGCGGCACCGGCGGGAGCGTGGTCGCGCTGCGGTACCACAACGTGTACGGCCCGCGGATGCCGCGCGACACGCCTTACGCGGGCGTCGCGAGCATCTTCCGTTCCGCGCTGCGGCGCGGGGAGTGCCCACGGGTGTTCGAGGACGGCCGGCAGCTGCGCGACTTCGTGCACGTCCGCGACGTCGCGGCAGCGAACCTGCACGCGGCGTCCCACACTGTGGAAGCAAGCGCACTGACGGCGTACAACGTCGCGAGCGGCGAGCCGCACACGGTCGGTGAGCTCGCGCATGCACTGGCCGACGCGTGTGGCGGACCGCGACCGGTCGTCACAGGTGACTACCGCTTGGGCGACGTGCGGCATATCGTGGCGTCGTCGGACCGGATCACCCGCGAGTTGGGCTATGCGGCGCAGGTGTCCTTCGTCTACGGCATGCGGGAGTTCGCCGCACTGTCCGTGGGCTGAGACACCACGGCGGCGTCGCGGCGTTGCAACCGGTGATGGGGGGTGTGCAACGCCGCGACCCCGGCGCTGCACGAGTGTCCCCTAGATGGTTGATTCCTTGGTCAGTGGTCGTAGGCGGTTAGTGATCGTTTGCTGGTGACGCCGGTGGTCCAGTTGGTCCAGATGCCGGAGGTGAGGGCGAGGAGTCGCTGGGCGATGCGGGTGAAGACTCCGGTGGGT